>NZ_AUIW01000026.1 GCF_000423905.1 Thermus antranikianii DSM 12462
GCTGGAGAAGATGCTTCAGGAGCGGTATGCCCCCCGTACACAGACTCTTACACATAACTCTTGACACGACCTGACCCCGCTTTGGGCTGCGGAAGTGAAACTCACAAAAATCGCGACTTGACTGGCATGGGGCGAGGAGGCGAAGGGCCGTATGGGAAAGAGCCCTGCTGTCCCTTCCCTCAGACCCGGCACGCCGAGGGAAACGCCAGGAGCATGGGGAAAGTAGCGATAGGCCGGCGGGGAACAGGTGGGCCATTCCATCCCCCCGCAAAAAGGTTCCTGCTGGCCCCTTGCGAGGGGGGTCATGTATAAGCGCGAGAAAGGAGTTGACCAATTATGGTCATGTCTCCTATCCTTAGGGGGAGAGGGGATTGCCGATGCCCAAGGCGGCGGATCGGAACAAGAAACTGGTCAACATCGCCGAGGCCAAGGCCCAGCTCTCCCGGTTGGTGAAGCGGGTTGAGCAGGGGGAGGTCATCCTTATCGGGCGGTACGGGCGGGTGGTGGCCAAGCTGGTGCCGCCCGACACCCCTCCGAAGCCCAGGCGGGTGCCAGGGGTCTGGAAGGGGAAGGTCTGGATCGCCCCGGACTTCGATGAACCCAATGCCGAGATGGCCCGGATGATGGAGGAAGGTCCGGTTGAACCTGTTGCTCGATAGTCACATCGTGCTGTGGTGGCTTTCCGATGATCCAAGGCTGAGCCGCAAGGCCCGCCGGTTGATTGAGGGGGCCGACCAGGTCTTCGTGAGCGCCGCAACCACCTGGGAGCTTGCCGTGAAGGCTTCCCTGGGCAAGCTGCGGATGCCGGAGGGTTTTGTGGAGGTGGTGGAGGAAGAGGGGTTCACCCATCTCCCCATCACCCCGGTACACGCCATGGCGGTCCGAAGCCTGCCGTGGCATCATCGCGACCCCTTCGACCGCATCCTCCTGGCCCAGGCCATGGTGGAGGGGCTGAGGTTGGTGAGCGCGGATCAGGCGCTGGTTCCCTACGGAAGATTCGTGATCAGGGTTTAAGGAGCCAATTCCTACCTGAGTAACGACTCCCCGGTTTCTTGCCCTCATGAAGGCAACCCTCAGGACTTGCCCGGGGGTCAGCCCTTAGCGATGGGGTAGGGCTTCAGTACACCTGCTTCCTCTGACCCTACCCGAAGGCCATCCCACGGATCGCCTGATCCAGGCCCGGGGTGGGGAGGTAAGGGGGGCAAGCCCCTAGGGGAAGCGCCGGGGATAGGGGAAAGCTCAGCCGAGCCCCATACCGCTGAGCGCTTCCCGCGAAATGTAAGCGGCGAATGGATGCCCTCGGCTGCTCGAGGAAGGATCGTGACATGGTTACCTCACGCGAGTTTTCCCACACCCTGGTTGTCGGTGGAACCGGCATGCTGCGGGAAGCCTCGGTGGCCTTAGCCTCCCGCTCGGGGCGCCTGACCTCCGTTGCTCGAACCCAGCGTTCGTTGTTGAGCCTGGACGCGGAACTGGCCAGGACGGGCTGTGTCCATCACCTGCTGGCCTTGGACTGGAACGTCCCGGACCGGTTCCTGGCCGAGATCGAGCGTCATATTGGGGCTACGGAGCCCCCTGAACTCGTGGTGGCCTGGATCCATGAGGATCACCTGGCCCTTCGGCTCGCGGCTGTGCTGGCCCGGATGGGCCATCCCTTGCGCTTCTTTCACGTGGTGGGAAGTGCCCGGACGAATCCCAAGCAGCTGGCGGACAGCCTGTCCCAGGGACTTGAGCCGCACCCCAACCTGAGGTACCACCAGGTGGTTCTGGGGGCACGGAGATCGGGTGGGTCCATGCGCTGGCTCACGCATCAAGAGATCTCGGCGGGTGTCCTTCAGGCCATCGAGGCAGGGCTGGCGCAGTGGATGGTGGGGGATGTGGGAGGTTACTAACCCGAACGGGGCGACGCTACGCTTGGTCGTGGGAGGAAGTTGGTGTGGGAGTTTGGGCTTTCGCCCCCACCTTTGGGCAGGCCGTCCCTTAGGTTATGAAGCCCAGCCCCAGGCGGTAAAACACCTGGGTGCCCTGGCGGCGGGCGGCCACCACCCTCGCTTCCCGCAAAACGGCCAGGTGCCTCGAGGTGGCGCCTTGGGGAGGCTGTAAGCGCTGGGCCAAGCGGCCCACGCTTTCCTCCCCTTCCAGAAGGCCCAAAGCGGTGCGCAGGCGGGTGGCCTCCGCCAAGGCGGAGAAGGCCCTCAGGATGCGCTCGAGGTCTTCCGCCAGGAGCCGGTTTTCCCTTGGGGCTTCGTGGCGTTCCCTGCGCTGATTATATGAGTATCCGGAAATGAAGGGTATCCCCACGGGAATGGGGCTTTCGCGTAGGGGGGCTTGGGGGTCTTGGCCCTAGACGAGAGGTCAGGGGGGCGTATAGCCTGAAGAACATGTACGAGGGTAAGATCCTCTACGAAGGCCTCACCTTTGATGACGTTCTCCTCCTCCCCGGGTACTCGGAAGTGTTGCCCCGGGAGGTTTCGGTAAGGACGCGGCTTACCAAAAAGCTTTACCTCAACATCCCCATCCTCTCCGCGGCCATGGACACGGTGACCGAGGCGGAGATGGCCATCGCCATGGCCCGCGAGGGAGGGCTTGGGGTGATCCACAAGAACCTCAGCATCGAGGCCCAGGCCAACATGGTGCGGAAGGTGAAGCGCTCGGAGGCGGGGATGATCCAGGATCCCGTCACCCTGCCCCCCACCGCCACCCTCGAGGACGCCGAGCGCCTCATGCGGGAGTACCGCATCGGGGGGCTTCCCGTGGTGGACCTCTATGGGAGGCTTCTGGGCCTGGTGACCAACCGCGACCTGCGCTTTGAGCGCAACCTGAAGCGGCCCGTCACCGAGGTCATGACCCCCATAGACCGTTTGATCACCGCTCCTCCCGGCACCACCCTGGAGGAGGCGGAGGAGATCCTACGCAAGCACAAGGTGGAGAAGCTTCCCCTGGTGGACGAGGCGGGTAGGCTCAAGGGGCTTCTTACCCTCAAGGACATCGTGAAGCGCAAGCAGTACCCCAACGCTGCCAAGGACCATCTGGGCCGGCTTTTGGTGGGGGCAGCGGTGGGGGCGAGCCGCGACCTCCCGGAGAGGGCGGCGGCCCTGGTGGAGGCGGGGGTGGACGTCCTGGTTCTGGACTCGGCCCACGGGCACTCCAAGGGGATCCTCGAGGCCCTCACCTACTTGAAGGAAACCTTTGGCGACAAGGTGGAGATCATTGCCGGCAACGTGGCCACCCGGGAAGGGGCAAGGGCCCTGGCGGAACGGGGGGCGGATGCGGTGAAGGTGGGCATTGGCCCCGGCTCCATCTGCACCACCCGGGTGGTGACCGGGGTGGGGGTACCGCAGATCTCCGCCATCCTCGAGGCGGTGGCAGGGGTAAAGGACCTGGATGTGCCCATCATCGCCGATGGGGGCATCAAGTACACCGGCGATGTGGCCAAGGCCCTGGCGGCGGGGGCCCATTCGGTGATGCTGGGGAGCATGCTGGCGGGCACCGACGAGGCCCCGGGGGAGGAGGTGCTGAAGGACGGGCGCCGCTACAAGCTCTACCGGGGGATGGGCTCCCTGGGAGCCATGAAGCAGGGCTCTGCCGACCGCTACTTCCAGGAGCCGGGTAGGGGAGGGGAGACCGAGGCCAAGAAGCTGGTGCCCGAAGGGATCGAGGGCATGGTGCCCTATAAGGGCCCCGTGGCCGATGTCCTCTACCAGATCGTGGGCGGCCTGAGGAGCGCCATGGGCTACGTGGGGGCCCCGGATATAGAAACCTTCCGGCAAAAAGCCCGCTTCGTGCGCATGACCATGGCGGGCCTCATCGAAAGCCACCCCCACGACGTGGTGGTCATCAAGGAGGCTCCCAACTACTCCCCCTAAGGCCGCCCCACCCTCTTCGGACTAGTCTCCGAAAAGTTTCTCAAAGGCCTCCCCGCCCCCCTTCTTGCGGGCCAGGCGGTAGGTGCCCTCTTTTTCCTCCAGCCTTCCCTCCGCTACCAGGGCCCTCAGGGTGTCCTCCAGCTCCTTTTTGGAGAAGGCTTCCCCCTCTTCGTCCAGGTAGCGCTGGATCTCCTTGAAGGTGGCAAAGCGCAAAGCCTCCACCGCCCGCATGACCCATGCCTTGCGATCCATACCACCATCCTATCCCCTTTCCCCGTGGCATCCTGGACGTGTGGACCCCTACCGGGAGTACCAGGACTACGTGGTGGCCTCGAGGCTCCTGGTGGCCCTGGGGCTTTCCCGGGAGGTGCTTTCCCTGGCCCAGTATGCCCGGCTTCGCCTTAAGCGCATGGAGCTTGTCCAGAAGGGATGGTTCGGCCGCCTGGAAAGCTTGGATGAGCGCCTGCGCTATGGCTTCTTCAGCAATCCCCTAAAGCTCAAGGAGTTCCTCAAGCGCACCGCCCACGCCCCCTTTTGGGCCTCCCCCCTGGCCTTTGAGGCCCTACTTTTCCCCGAGGAGCAGGCCCGCCTGGCCTACCCGGGGCAGGCGGGGGAGTACTACCTGGGCTGGCTCAGGCTACCCCATCTCCTCATGGACCCCCTGGCCTTTGAGGAGGCCCTGAGGGAGCAGGAGGCCCGGGCCCAGGCCCTTCCCCTCTTCCTCAACGCCTTCCACCGGGTACCCGGCCCTTGATGCCTTTCGTCCTTGGGCCTAACCCTAGGCCTCTTCCTCGAGAAGGGGCAGGCGCACCCGGAAGAGGGTCAGGCCGGGCTGGCTTTCCACGGCGATCTCTCCCCCGTGGGCCTTGGCGATGGCCTGGGCGATGGCCAGGCCAAGGCCTGTGCCTCCTCCGGGTCCCCGGGCGAAGCGCTCAAAGAGGCGGGGAAGGAGGTCTTCAGGGATTCCCGGACCATGGTCCTCCACCTCCAAGAGGGCGTTTTCCCCTTCCCGCTTGAGGCGCACCCAGACCCCTTCCCTCCCCGCGGCCCGCACCCCGTTGGCGATCAGGTTCCTGAGCATCTGCAAGAGCCGGTCCGGGTCCCCAAGGACCTCCAGGGCCTCCCCCTGAAAGGCCACCCCATACTCCCGGGCGGCCTCCTCCGCTAAGGCCTTCAGGTCCACGATGTGGGGGTTTAAGGTGCGCTCCGCCTCCCCCCGGGCCAGGGAGAGGAGGTCTTCCACCAGGCGGCGCATCCGCTCCGCGGTGGCCTCCATGGTGCGGAGGGCCTCGAGGTCCTGGGGATTCCTCCTTAGGCGGTCCAGGTGGCCGAGGAGCACGGTGAGAGGGGTCCTGAGCTCGTGGCTGGCCTCGGCCAGAAAGGCCCGTTCCTTTTCCTTGGCCTCCTTGAGGGCGAAGAGGAGGCTGTTTACCGCCTCCACCATGCGGCCGAACTCGTCCTTGGGGAGGTTGAGGGGAACGGGGTCCAGGCGCTCGGGGTTACGCCGGGCGATCTCCTTGGCGGCTTCCTCCAGGGGCCTGGCGGTGAGGTGGGCGGTGAGGTAGACCAAGGCCGTGCCCAGGGGGAAAAGGAGGAAGAAGGCCTCGAGGAGGGCTCGCCTCAAGGCCCTTTGCGCCAGGTCTATGGGGGCGGTGTCCTGGGTGAGGGCGAGAAGGCCCAAGGGGGTGCGCACCAAAGCGGCGGCGAAACCCCCCTGCCAGATGACCCTGGGGACCTCCCCCACTTCCTTCAGGGCCTCAGGGGGAAGGCGGTGAGCCTCCTGGGTTAGGATCAGGGCCTCCCCATCCTCCGCATAGAGGTGCAGGTAAACGCCCCCGGTGGTGAGGAGGGTCCCCGCCTGCCCCTTGCGGTAAGCCTCCGCCGCCCGCTTGGCATCCTCCCGGAGGGTGGCCTCGAGGTGGCCTCTAAGGGCTCGCTCCACCCCTTGTCCTGCCAGGTACAGGGCCCCCACCAAAAAGAGGAGCCAGAGAAGGCTGAAGGAGAGGAAAAGCCGAAGCCGGAAGGACATGGGGCCGGGCTAGGTTTCCTCCTCGCCTCTTCCCGGGCGCACCGCATACCCCAGGCCCCGCACCGTGCGCAGGTAGCCGTAGGCCCCGGCCTCGCGGAGCTTGGCCCGGAGGTTGGCCACGTGGACGTCCAGGACGTTGGAATCCCGGCCCAAGGGTTTGCCCCAGATCTTCTCCTCGATCTCCTGCCGGGGAAACACCCGTCCCGGACGGCTCATGAACAGGTGGAGGAGTTCGAACTCCTTGGGGGAAAGCCGCACCTCCTTCTCCCCGAAGAAAACCTGCCGCCTCTTGGGGTAGAGCTCCAACCGCCCCACGCTCAGGACCTCGCTTCCCTCCTTGTGCCTCAGCTGCACCTGGATCCGGGCCAGGAGCTCGGCGGGGTGAAAGGGCTTCACCAGGTAGTCGTCGGCCCCGTCGGAAAGAAGGCCCACCTTGCGCTCCACGGCGTCCTGGGCGGTGAGGACCAGGATGGGGGTATCGTCGGTGGCCCGGATCCGCCGGGCCACCTCGGCCCCGTCCAGGTCCGGAAGGCCGAGGTCCAGGACCACCAGGTCTGGCTTCCGTTCGCGGTGCTTCACCAGGCCCTCCATGCCGCTTTTGGCCCATTCCACGGTGAAGCCCGCCTCCTTGAGCTCCAGCTCCACCAGGCGGGCCACCTCCGCGTCGTCCTCGATGAGCAGGATGCGCTTCATGGCCAGAGCCTTTCCGGAGGGGCGAGGCCGTAGACCTCCTTGAGGAGCCTAAGGAGGCTCACCCGCTCCTTGTCCTGCAGGAGGACCACATCCCCGCGGTCGGCCACCCCGGGGAAGGTGCGGGGCCTCTCCCCCGGGAGCACCAGAAGGAGTTGCACCTCCTGGCCCAGCCTAGGGGGCACAGGGGCAGAGAGGGGGATCAGCCTTTTGCCCTCCACCCGCCAAGCCCCGTGCAGGATGCGCAGGTCCTGGGAGAAAAGCCTTAGCTCCGTGCCCGGGGGGAGGCCAGGTCCCAGGAGGGGAGGAAGGGCGGCCAAAACCGTCCCCAGGAAAAGGAGAAGGAGGGCCAGGGGACGCATCGCCTTCCATTCTACGCCGAGGGCCCGGCCTTTTGTGGGAGGGAGGTTAAGGATCCTGAAGGTTTTTCCGGGAGGAGGAAGCCCGCGGAAACCACGTACTTGAGGGCGTCCTCCACGCTGATCTCCAAGGGGATGACCTCCTCCGTGGGCACCAGGATGACCATGCCGCTGGCTGGAACCGGGCTCGTGGGCACCAAGACGGCGGTGTACCCTTCCGGCAAGGGGGGAAGGCGGCCATCCACCGGTTGCACCACGAAGCAGAGGGTGTAAAGCCCTCTCCGGGGGTACTCGATGACCGCGGCCCGGCTGAACTTCACCTCCTGGTGGCCGAAGAGGGTATGGGTGATCTGCTGCACCGCCTTGTAGATGTCCCGCACGATGGGGAAGAGGAGAAGGGAGCGCTCGAGGGAACCGATGAGCCTTCGGCCCAGGTAGTTCTCCGCCACGGTGCCCACCAGGTAGATGAGCACCCCCGCCAGGAAGAGCCCCACGAAGGGTAGGAGGGGCTGGTAGGTTCGGGGCACCTCGAGGTTCAGGAGGCGCAGGAAGCTCTGGATGTAGCCCCCGGAGTAGGTGTAGACCCAGGCCAGGAAGTAGAGGGTGACCAGAAGGGGGAGAAGGGTAACCAGCCCGGTGAGGAACCTCTGGCGCAGGCGCATGGCTTTCAGTTTACGGGAAAATCCCCCGTGGGAGCGGGCTGGCGGCGGGGCTCGGGTTCAGGCAGGAGGTCTACCCATCTCCCCACACGGGCGAGGACCGCAAGGGGGTGGTGCTGCCGGGGCCCCCAGCCTGACCAAGCCAGGCTGGGGTGGCATCCCTAGCGCCCGTCCCCACGGCTTTGGGCCAGTTCCTTGAGGCCCTTGATGTCCTTCAGGATGATCTTGCCGTAGCCGGAGCGGATGTAGCCTTCCCGGGTAAGCTCCCCGATCACCTTGGTCACGGTTTCCCGCACGCTCCCCACCGCTGCGGCCAGCTCGTCGTGGGTGGCGCGGAGGACCAAGCCCTCCGGCTCCTCGTGGGCCAAGGGGGTTTCCGCCAGCTCCAGGATGGCCGCGGCCATGCGGTTTTTCAGGCGCTGGGTGGCCAGGCGCTCAATGCGCCGGTAGGACTCGGAAAGGGCCTGGGCCAGGCTGAGGAGCACCTGGCGGATCTCCTCGGGATGGGGTTCCTTGGGGAGGGGTTCTGCCACCACCTCGGTCACCGCCTCGGCGAAGTACGTCCGCTCCATGCCCGCCAAGGCCTCCTCGCCGAAGTACCCCCCGGGGCGGACCAGGCGCAGGGTGAGGGCATTCCCCTCTTCATCCACCGCCTCGAGGCGCACGAGCCCCTCGAGGACCCGGTAGACCCGGTCCCGGGGCCCCGGCACCCCCGGGTACAGGATGACCTCGCCGGGCTTGAAGGTTACGGTTTCGCGGGCCTGGGTCATGGCTGCCTCCTTGCCCCTAGGCTAGCACGCCCTCCCGGTTTTGTAAACCTTTGGGTTACAAAAATCGCCCCGGCTACGGTTTTGGCAGGGGGCGTTTCCTCGCCACGGGGAGAAGGCGGTCCGTGGCGATCTCGGCTTCCCTTCCCTCCCGCCTGGCCTTCTCCCTTTCCAGCTCTGCCCAGAAAAGGGCCATCTCCCACACAGCCTCAAGCCGCTCTTCCAGGGGCAGACTCTGCCACTCGCTGCGGTCGTCTATAGGGGTGGTGAGGGGAAACCTGCGGGCGATGGGCAGGATTTTTCTCATAGCTCCTCGAGGTCACGCAGGTCTATGGGACGGCCAAAGGCCCTCTTGAGGGTTTTAAGGTCCTCAGGGTGGACCACGTACACCGCCACACCCCGGACGTGGTGCTCCGTGGCCCGGGCGAAGGCCTCGTCGAAGGAGGGGTTTTCCAGAATCATATGAAATCCTCCCGATCCATTCCCTCAGCATCCCCCCGGCCACCAGTGAAAAAGAGTGTGGCTCCGAATAAGCTCCGGCTGGGTCTGCAAGTAAGCACAGCGGGCCTCCACCCTCTCCCAAAGCTCCTCCTCCGAATCCACCCGCCCATTCGCTACCACCCCGTCCACCAAGGGCCATACCCGCTCCACAGGCTGTAGCTCAGGAGAGTAGGGGGGCAAAAAGACCAA
>NZ_AUIW01000027.1 GCF_000423905.1 Thermus antranikianii DSM 12462
CGGCGTAAAGGGCTACCGCCACTTCCCCCACGTCCACCAGGCGGCGGACGTAGGGCTTAAGGAAAGCCGGGTAATACCGAGATTCCCGATCCCTAGGGACCTTCAGGTCCACCTGGCCAAAGGCGGTCTCCAGCTTGCGGGGGTAGTAGCCGTTCCTGCGGCCTCCGTGCACCTGCAAGAAGGCCGTCCGGTCCAACTCCAGAACCGTCTGCAAAACCTCGGCCACCTCTCCCGCACCGCTTCCCTCAGCAAGATTCGCAAGGTATCCTGGTCCACGGGGCACCTCCTCGTGCTAAGGTGTGCCCCCCTATTAAACACGGACCCTTACACATAAATCCTTACACGACCACTCTTCGCGAACAGGGCCGGTTCAGGGGGATTTGGGGCCAAAGAGGGTATTTTGGGCCAACCCCTTGCCCCAAACGTTATTTCGCCAAAGTTGCCTTTCGCGGCCCAGGGTCAGCCTAGGGGCAAAGCAAGGCTATCTTACGGAAACTGAATGGTTCCTCCTCCAACTGTGTAACGACCTTCAGCTACCACAAAGGCAACGTCAAGAGTAGGGCTCAGAAGGCCTGAAAGCTTATAGAAACGGGGGAAAAGACCCGTGAGTACCGCGTTGAAATCGAGTGTGTTGGGAGCAAAAAAGGCCCATGCATAAGCCTCCACGTCTTCCCCCATAGCAAAAGGAGTATAAGTCAGCGTGGAAGCAAGGTTGGGTACCTTGTAGGTAGTGGCACCCCCCAGCCAACCTTTGGTCACAAAAGCCCTAATCCAAAAGGCCTGGCCCATCAGATCGAGAGCAAATCCTCTAAGCGCAGATCCTACTTGGTTAAGTCCAGACACCTGTGGATGGGCCAACCCATCCAAAGAAAGAGCTCCCGAACCCCAAGGGCTAGGGAGAGTGACGCTGATGTTACCCCCTATGAAGCCCTTAAAGTAGAAAATCCGCGAGTTGCCTGAGGTGTTTTTATAAACGGAAAAAAGAAGGTACTGGTCTCCCTGAGTAAAGCCCCGGACCTGTCGGTAGACAAAGTTACCGCTTCCCCTTCCCGAACCCACAATCCCAAAAGCCCCGTTCCCTATGTTCTTACCAACGTAGAAAACGCTAGGGCCGTCGGCGGGACTAATAAACTCTGCGGAAAAACCCTCTGGAACGCCAGTTATCGCAACGTTGCTGGTCCCCAAAGGGGGTTCCAAAGTATAGCTACGCGATCCACCTGATGTGACGTACACGTTTCTTAAGACTTCTGCAGAGAGGATTTCTATGTTAGGAATGCTCCCTCTTGCCACAACGACCAACATATCTTGGGTTCCCTCTGGGGCAGAAATAAACACCTGCTGATTGTTGGGGGACGTAATGGTTGCCGCATATCTGTTCTGGACAAGTACAAGATCTCCGGCTTGCGCTCCAGTTTGACTCAGGTCCAGGCTTAGTGTGTAAGGTACTTCGCCTTGGTTTGAACTTGAAACAAAGCTACAGGCCACTTTGGGGTTTGCCAATTCTGTATTGGTAGCGTGGATAACATACAATAGCCCTCTTTGCAGCAGTCCCTCCGAATGACATAAGACAGCAACGCCGTATCTGCTCTCCCTCCCGAGAGAAAAGGCGAAGGTATTGCTAGGCGAAGGGCTAATTACGTTCCAGCTACCAGCCCCCACCTGATAGGCTACAGCGTAGCCTGCGCCCTGAGGGTCCTCCACGGAAAGCGTTACAGAAGTTGGGGGTTGGTTTGCTTGATCACTCCCTTGCATGCTGCAGGCCCCTAGGAGTATACCCAACGCTCCCGCAAAGAATAACCACGAAAAATCTTTTCCCCACCCAGCTTTGTTCATAGGCTATCCCCGATTCATTGTAAACCCAAACCATACTGGCACCTGGCGAGAACCTAATCCCCACGTGGGAACGGCGGCTTTTGTGAAAGCAGGTTCCCCAGAAAACTCGTCCACCAAATCTAACTACGCGTTCCTCGTGATATAATACCTCCATGCCAAGAAGACCACCACCTAAGGAATTACGGCTACGAGTTTTGGGTGTGGAGGCCCTAGAGCCTGGGGAGGTATCCAGGCACGTCCGTCTCCGTGCTCGAAAGGAAGTTTGGGAAACCTTCGCAGCTCTGCCAACCAAAGAGCGCGGCCGAGTAGTCGAGGCCGGTCTTAAGGTTTTGGGGCTCTGGAAGGGGGGAGAAGATGGGACGTAGGGGCAAGGGTGCAGGAACCGTATACCGACACAAGGCCTCAGGCCGGTGGTGTGCGGAGCTCCATGTGGGGTTTGACCCAGATACGGGGAAGCCCAAGCGCATTACCGCCTACTTTCCCACCCGCAAGGAGGCCGAGGCCTGGCTTGCCGATCAGGTGGCCAGGTACCACAAGGGCCTCCTGACCGATCCCAAGGAGATCACCGTCAGGCAATGGGCCCTCTCCTGGCTTGAGCGCAAGGCCCAGGAAGTTAGCCCCAGGAGCCTCAACCTCTACCGCCAGGAGCTGGCCTATGCCCTCCCCTCCCTCAAGGACCCCTCGAGGCCCGATCCCTTGGGGACCATGCGCCTTCAGGCCGTTCAGCCCGCCCATATCCGCGGGATCCTGGATGCCCTGGCCGGCAGGCTATCCATCCGCACCTTGCGCAAGGTGCGGCAGAGGCTCTTCCAGATCTTTGAGGAAGCCCTGAACCTGGAGGTGGTGCACCGCAACCCCGTGGCCCCAGTGAAGGTAAAGGCCCCTTCCCGCATGGAGAAGGTGGGCAGGACCTTGGAGGAATGGGAAGTGCAGGCCCTCTTGGAGGCCCTGGACACCCATCCCGATCCCCGCACCGCCCTGGCTCTGAGGCTTTGCCTGGCGTGCGGGCTCCGAAGGGGGGAAGCCCTGGGCCTGCAATGGAGGGATCTAGACCTCAAGGAAAGGGTCCTCCATGTGCGCCGGGTGTGGACCCACGATGGGGAAAAGGCCACGCTATCCCTCCCCAAGACCCAAACCTCCAACCGCACCGTGCCTATACCCCAGGCTACCTTCCAGAGGCTTTTGGCCTACCGGGACTGGTGGAGGGAAAAGCTTGGCCAGTACCCTCCCCCGGATTGGTGGGTCTTCCCCGGCAACACCGGGGACCGCCCCCTGGACTTAAACGCCCTGAACCACACCCTTAGGGCGGATCGCGGAACGCCTTGGCCTGGGCAAGGTACGGGTCCACGATCTCAGGCACACCTACGGAAGCCTCCACCTGGCCCGCGGGGCCCCCGTGGAACTGGTGGCCGAGAGGATGGGCCACGCTAACCCCAACATAACCCTGGGCATCTACCGCCACCTGCTGGAACGGGAGCGCAAGGGCTGGATCCTGGACCCCGAGGACCTGACCACTCCCAGGGCCCAGGCCTAAGTGCAGGGTCCTAAACCGGTACCGCCTTTTGGGGTACCGGTTGCCCTTTCCTCTCTCCATAAACCGTAGATAAACCGTATGAAGGACCCCCCGGCCATGCTACCGGGGGGTAAAGCTTTGTGTCCTAGACTTGGTGGGCGATGGTGGACTTGAACCACCGACCTCACGCTTATCAGGCCCAAAAGGTACATACGTACCCGTACGGATAGCTACGGGATATCCCGTCCTTATGATTACTGTATTCCGGTATAGTACGGGAGTATCCCCCTACTTCCGGCTCCAACAGCCCCCCAAATAGCCCCCCGTTTCTGGTCCTTTTCCACAAAATGGCCCATGTTCGGATTGACCCGACAGGTACACCCCCCTTGCCCTAAGCTGTTCTCATGGCCCTCGAACCTTCCCTAACCCCCGAGCGGGTGCGCCCAGGGGTACGCCTCCTGGGCCTTTTGCCTGGGAAGGGCGTGATGGTGGAGCACGTGCGCTTCTTGGGGGAAACCCTCCAGGTGACCTACCGCGACCCAGACGGCCAGCTGGGGGAAGCCCTCCTCTATCCCGAGGACCTGGCCCTGCTCCAGGTGGAGGAAGCGCCTCGCTTTCCCTTGGATGCCCCGGGGGATCTCTTCCGCCTAGCCGCCGAGGCCAAGCGCATCCGCTTGGCTTACCTCTTTGATCCCATGATGGCGGTACACGCTTCCTTGGTGGAGCCTCTCCCCCACCAGATCGAGGCCGTTTACGGCCACCTCCTCCCCAAAACCCCCCTTCGCTTCCTCCTGGCCGATGACCCCGGGGCAGGCAAGACCATCATGGCTGGGCTCTACATCCGGGAGATGGCCCTCCGGGGGGCCCTGGAGCGGTGCCTGGTGGTGGCCCCCGGCGCCCTGGTCCTCCAGTGGCAGGAAGAGCTATGGGAGAAGTTCCGCCTCGACTTCCGGGTCTTCTCCCGCTTCACCCTCGAGACCTCCCAGGGCAACCCCTTCCGCGAACACCCCCTCTGGATCGCCCGCATGGACGGCTTAGCCCGCTTTCCCGAGGTGGCGGCGAAAGCTCTCGAGGTGGACTGGGACCTGGTGGTGGTGGACGAGGCCCACAAGATGGCCGCCTCCTACTACGGCCAGGAGGTGAAAGCCACCCGCCGCTACCGCCTGGGGCAGGAGCTTTCCCAGCGCGCCAAGCACTTCCTCCTCCTCACCGCCACCCCCCACCGGGGCAAGGAGGAGGACTTCCGCCTTTTCCTCGCCCTCCTGGACCCCGACCGCTTCCTGGGCAAGCCCCGGCCCAATAGCCCCCCGCCCGACGCCCAGGGGCTATGGCTCAGGCGGCAGAAGGAGGACCTGGTGCGCTTCGATGGCACCCCCCTCTTCCCTGAGCGCCGGGCCTACACGGTGGCCTACAGCCTCTCCCCCGAGGAGATGGGCCTCTATGAGGCGGTAACGGACTACGTGCGGGAGGAGATGAACCGGGCCGAGGCCCTCGAGGAAGGCCAAAGGCGCACCGTGGGCTTCGCCCTCACCCTGTTGCAAAGGCGGCTCGCCAGCAGTCCCCTGGCCATCTACCGCTCCCTGGAGAGGCGCCGGAAGCGCCTCGAGGCCCGCCGGGAGGAGGTGCGCCGGGGCCTCCTCGCCTTCCCCACCCTGGAGGAGGAGGACATCGAGGAGAAGGAGGAGTTTCCCGACGAGGAACTGGAAGCCGCCCCCGAGGTGCTGGACCAGGCCACCGCCGCCCGCACCCTGAGCGAGCTGGAGGCGGAAATCGCCACCCTAAGGCGCCTCGAGGCCCAGGCCAAGGCCCTCCTCCGGGGGCAGCAGGACCGGAAGTGGCAGGAGCTGCAGACCCTCCTGGAGGACAAGCGCATCCGCGGGCGCAAGCTCATCGTCTTCACCGAGCACAAGGACACCCTGGACTACCTGGAAAGCCGCCTCCAGGCCTACCTGGGGCGGCCCGAACAGGTGGTGGCCATCCACGGCGGCCTCTCCCGGGAGGAGCGCCGCCTGCGCCAGGCCCGCTTCACCCAGGACCGGGAGGTCCTCATCCTGGTGGCCACGGACGCCGCTGGGGAAGGGGTGAACCTGCAGCAGGCCCACCTCCTCATCAACTACGACCTCCCCTGGAACCCCGCCAGGCTGGAGCAGCGTTTCGGCCGCATCCACCGCATCGGCCAGACCGAGGTCTGCCACATGTGGAACCTGGTGGCGGAGAACACCCGGGAGGGGGAGGTCTACCTGCGCCTCCTCAGGAAGCTGGAGGAGGCCAGCCAGGCCCTGGGGGGGCGGGTGTTTGACGTGCTGGGCAGGCTCTTTCAGGAAAGGCCCCTCAAGGAGCTTCTCCTCGAGGCCATCCGCTACGGGGAGGACCCCCAGGTGCGGGCCCGGCTCTTCCGCCAGGTGGAGGGGGCGGTGGACCGGGAACGGCTGGAGAAGCTCCTGCAAAACGCCTTAGCCGCTGAGGTCCTGGACCCCAAGCGCCTGGAGGCCCTGCGCCTGGACATGGAGCGGGCCGAGGCCCGCAGGCTCCAGCCCCACTACCTGGGAAGCTTCTTCCGCGAGGCCCTGGAGGCCCTGGGGGGCACCGCCTACCTCCGGGAGGAAGGGCGGATGGAGGTGAGCTTCGTGCCCGCCAAAGTACGGGAGGCCAGGCCGGGGGTCCTGCGGAGCTACACCCGGGTCACCTTCCATAAGGGCAAGGTGAGCCTTCCTGGGAAGCCGGTGGCGGACTTCCTGGTGCCGGGGCACCCCTTGCTGGAGGGCGTTTTGGATGCAGTCCTCCGGGAATGGGGCCATAACCTGGAGCGAGGGACGGTCCTGGTGGACGAGAACGCCACAACCCCCCGCCTCCTCCTGGCCCTGGAGCACGAGGTGCGGGACGCCCACGGCCCTGTTTCCCGCCGCTTCCTCTACCTGAGCCTCAGCCCTAAGGGAGAGGTGCGGGAGGAGGGGCCCGCCCCCTACCTAGACCTACGCCCGGCCACGGAGGAGGAGCGAGCCGAGGCTTTCGGGCTTTGGGAAGGCTGGGACACGGCTGGGCTTCTGGCCCAGGCGGAGGCCTACGCCACCGCTAGGCTGGCCAAGGAACACCTCGAGGAGGTGCGCCGCTTCCGCCAGGCGGAGGTGGACCGCACCCTCCGGGCGGTGCGGGAGAGGCTCCTTTCGGAGATCTACCATTGGGACAGCCTGGCCGCCAGGGAGGAAGAACGGGCCAAGGCGGGGAAGACGGGGGCCTCGGGCCGGGCGGAGGCGGCCCGCCGGAGGGCGGACGAACTAAGGGAGCGTCTAAAGCGGCGGGAGCGGGAGCTGGAGGCGGCCAGGCACCTTCAGTCCCTCCCGCCCCGCCTCTCCCAGGCCATCCTGGTGGTGCCCCCGCTGACGCCCAAGGTGGAAGCCCCCGAGTTGGAAGCGCAAAGGCGCCTGGAGCGGCTGGCGGTGGAGGCGGTCCTTCTGGCGGAGCGGCGGCTGGGCCACGAGCCCAAGGAGATGCCCCCCGGATGGCCTGGCTACGACGTGGAGTCCCGTACCCTCCAGGGCACCCTCCGCTTCATCGAGGTCAAGGGCAAGGGGCCGGGCTCGGAGGTGGTGACCCTTTCCCGCACCCAGATCCTCACCGCCCTCAACAAGCCCACCTCCTGGTTCCTGGCGGTGGTGGAGACGGACGGGGAGAAAGCCTTGCGAGTGCACTACATTCCCACCCCCTTCGTGCGGGAGCCCGACTTCGGGGCCACCAGCGTGAATTACGATTTGAAGGAGCTTCTGGCCAAGGCGAAGCAGGTGGTGGTCCTGTGATATGCCCATATCCCAAAGCGGAGCTTGGGATACAAAAATGAGGGGTTTGTATCATATACCCCGTGCACCCCGAGGAGCTATTCGCTGGAAATCCTGGAGGCCTAGCCCAGGTCGTGTCAAGAGTTATGTGTAATAAGAAATCCCCCTAGTCCTCTCCCGTAGAATGGGGCCATGGACCTCGCCAAACACCAACGCCGCCCCCGGCTGCAACTCAAGCTGCAGCATCACCCGGATAACCTTCACGCCCTGTACCGGGAAAGCCAAGACCCCATAGAACGCTCCCGCTGGCACGCCCTCTGGCTCCTCGCCACCGGCCACCCCATCCCAAAAGTCGCCCAAACCCTGGGCTACTCCACCCGCTGGGTCCGGGACACCCTCCACCGCTACAACCAAGGCAAGCCCATGGCCGACCTCCGCCACCAAAACCCAGGCCAGCCCCCCTTGCTCCCCCCAGAACTCCAGGAGGCCTTCCGCCA
>NZ_AUIW01000028.1 GCF_000423905.1 Thermus antranikianii DSM 12462
ATGGCCAAGGGCGAGTTTATCCGTACGAAGCCTCACGTGAACGTGGGGACGATTGGGCACGTGGACCACGGGAAGACGACGTTGACTGCGGCGTTGACGTTTGTTACGGCGGCGGAGAACCCGAATGTGGAGGTGAAGGACTACGGGGATATAGACAAGGCGCCGGAGGAGCGTGCGCGGGGGATTACGATCAACACGGCGCATGTGGAGTACGAGACGGCGAAGCGGCACTATTCGCACGTGGATTGTCCTGGGCACGCGGACTACATCAAGAACATGATTACGGGTGCGGCGCAGATGGACGGGGCGATTTTGGTGGTGTCGGCGGCGGACGGGCCGATGCCGCAGACGCGGGAGCACATTTTGCTGGCGCGCCAGGTGGGGGTGCCGTACATTGTGGTGTTTATGAACAAGGTGGACATGGTGGACGATCCGGAGCTTTTGGATTTGGTGGAGATGGAGGTGCGGGATCTTTTGAACCAGTACGAATTTCCTGGGGACGAGGTTCCGGTGATTCGGGGGAGCGCGTTGTTGGCGTTGGAGCAGATGCACCGGAATCCGAAGACGCGGCGTGGGGAGAACGAGTGGGTGGATAGGATTTGGGAGCTGTTGGATGCGATTGACGAGTACATACCCACGCCGGTGCGGGATGTGGACAAGCCTTTTTTGATGCCTGTGGAGGACGTGTTCAGCATTACTGGGCGTGGTACGGTGGCGACGGGGCGGATTGAGCGTGGGAAGGTGAAGGTTGGGGACGAGGTGGAGATTGTGGGTTTGGCTGCTGAGACGCGGCGGACGGTGGTGACGGGTGTGGAGATGCACCGTAAGACGCTGCAGGAGGGGATAGCTGGGGACAACGTAGGTTTGTTGCTGCGGGGTGTAAGCCGGGAGGAGGTGGAGCGGGGGCAGGTGCTGGCGAAGCCTGGGAGCATTACGCCGCACACGAAGTTTGAGGCGTCGGTGTATGTGTTGAGGAAGGAGGAGGGGGGTAGGCACACGGGGTTTTTTTCTGGGTACCGTCCGCAGTTTTACTTTCGGACGACGGATGTGACGGGGGTGGTGCAGCTGCCGGCTGGGGTGGAGATGGTGATGCCTGGGGACAATGTGACGTTTACGGTGGAGCTGATCAAGCCGGTGGCGTTGGAGGAGGGGTTGCGGTTCGCCATTCGGGAGGGTGGGCGGACCGTGGGCGCCGGCGTGGTCACCAAGATCCTAGAGTAATCTTAGGGGGCGGCTAGCCGCCCCTCGGGGAAAGGAGGCGACCCATGGCCAGCGAGGTCCGCATCAAGATCCTCTTAGAGTGCACCGAGTGTAAGCGCCGCAACTACGCCACCGAGAAGAACAAGCGCAACACCCCCGGCAAGCTGGAGCTCCGGAAATACTGCCCCTGGTGCGATAAGCATACGGTGCACAGGGAAGTGAAGGCCTAATGTTTGCCCGGATTGTTCGCTACTTTCAGGAGGCCCGGGCCGAGCTCGCCCGGGTCACCTGGCCCACGCGGGAGCAGATTGTGGAGGGCACCCAGGCCATCCTGGTCTTCACCCTGGTGGCCATGGTGGTCTTGGGATTTTACGATCTCGTCTTCCGGTTCCTGATAGGGCTTGTGCGATGAGCATTGAATGGTACGCGGTCCACACCTACGTGGGGCAGGAGGAAAAGGCTAAGGCCAACCTGGAGAAGCGGGTTAAGGCCTTCGGCTTGGAGGACAAGATCTTCCAGGTGCTTATTCCCACGGAGGAGGTGGTGGAACTCCGCGAGGGGGGTAAGAAGGAGGTTGTTAAGAAAAAGCTCTTCCCCGGATACCTCTTTGTGCAGATGGATCTGGGGGACGAGGAGGAGCCCAACGAGGCCTGGGAGGTGGTGCGGGGCACCCCGGGCATAACCGGCTTCGTGGGGGCGGGGCACAAGCCGGTACCCCTTTCCCCGGACGAGGTGCGGCACATCCTGGAGGTGTCGGGGCTTTTGGGCAAGAAAGAGGCCCCCAAGGCCCAGGTGGCCTTCCGGGAAGGGGATCAGGTCCGGGTGGTTTCCGGCCCCTTCGCGGACTTTACCGGCACCGTGACCGAGATCAATCCGGAAAAGGGCAAGGTCAAGGTCATGGTCACCATCTTCGGGCGCGAGACCCCGGTGGAGCTGGATTTCTCCCAGGTGGTCAAGGCTTAGGAGGCGTTTGCACCCCCAACTTGGGGGGAGCCTAGGAGGGAAAAATGAAGAAAGTCGTTGCTGTGGTGAAGCTTCAGCTGCCGGCTGGCAAGGCCACGCCGGCGCCCCCGGTGGGCCCGGCTTTGGGCCAGCATGGGGCCAACATCATGGAGTTCGTCAAGGCCTTCAATGCGGCCACCGCCAACATGGGGGACGCCATCGTCCCTGTGGAGATCACCATCTACGCCGATCGTTCCTTCACCTTCGTCACCAAGACTCCGCCTGTCAGCTACCTGATCCGCAAGGCGGCGGGGTTGGAGAAGGGGGCTCAAAAGCCCGGCCGGGAGAAGGTAGGCCGCATCACCTGGCAGCAGGTTCTGGAGATCGCCAAGCAGAAGATGCCCGACATGAACACCACCGACCTCGAGGCTGCCGCCCGCATGATCGCGGGATCGGCCCGCTCCATGGGGGTGGAGGTGGTGGGCGCCCCGGAGGTGAAGGATGCCTAAGCACGGCAAGCGCTACCGGGCCCTTTTGGAGAAGGTGGATCCTACCAAGGTCTATACCATCGACGAGGCCGCTCGGCTGGTGAAGGAGCTGGCCACGGCCAAGTTTGACGAGACCGTGGAGGTCCACGCCAAGCTGGGCATCGACCCTCGAAGGTCCGACCAGAACGTGCGCGGCACGGTTTCCCTCCCCCACGGCCTGGGCAAGCAGGTGCGGGTGTTGGCTATCGCCAAGGGGGAGAAGATCAAGGAGGCCGAGGAAGCCGGGGCCGACTATGTGGGCGGGGAGGAGATCATCCAGAAGATCCTGGATGGCTGGATGGACTTCGATGCGGTGGTGGCCACCCCGGACATGATGGGGGCCGTGGGCTCCAAGTTGGGGCGGATTCTGGGCCCGAGGGGGCTTCTGCCCAACCCCAAGGCGGGTACCGTGGGCTTCAACATCGGGGAGATCATCAAGGAGATCAAGGCGGGCCGCATCGAGTTCCGCAACGACAAGACCGGGGCCATCCATGCCCCCGTGGGCAAGGTGAGCTTTCCCCCGGAGAAGATCGCCGACAACATCCGGGCCTTCATCCGGGCCCTCGAGGCCAGCAAGCCCGAGGCGGCCAAGGGAACCTTCCTGCGCTCCGTCTACGTGACCAGCACCATGGGGCCCAGCATCCGCATCAACCCCCACTCCTAAGGGCCTTGGGGGCCTGGCTTGACGCCAGGCCCCCCGCCTTTTAAACTCCTCTATGGCACCCCGGGCGCTAGGGCGCCCAGGCCAAAGACAGCGGGGGGCTTGAGGCCTTAAACATCCCGCCGAGGCGCTTGCAGGGGGAGCGTTTCGTAGAAATCCCGAAAAGTCGGCTGGGGTTCCCCTGCCCCAAAGGGAGGAAGGCGTGCCCAATAAGCGCAACGTTGAGCTTCTTGCCACCCTCAAGGAGAACCTTGAGCGGGCCCGGGGCTCCTTCTTTCTGGTGAACTACCAGGGGCTTTCCGCCAAGGAAACCCATGCCTTGCGTCAGGCCCTGAAGGAGAAGGGGGCCAGGCTCTTCGTGGCCAAGAATACCCTGATCCGCATCGCCCTTAAAGAGCTTGGCCTGCCCGAGCTGGATGGCCTTCAGGGGCCAAGTGCCCTGGTCTTTTACCAGGACCCGGTGGCTGCGGCCAAGGCCCTTTCGGAGTTCGCCAAGAACAATCCCAAAGGCGTTCCCGAGGCCAAGGGTGGGCTTTTGCAGGGCCAGGTGCTTTCGGCCAAGGACGTGGTGGCCCTGGCGGAGCTTCCCACCATGGACGAACTCAGGGCGGAGCTTTTGGGTGTGTTGCAGGCGCCCATGGCGGAACTCGTGGGGGTCCTGGGCGGTGTGGCCCGCGAGCTGGTAGGCATCCTGGAGGCGTACGCGGAGAAAAAGGCGGCGTAGGAGGTGGAAGATGGCTTTGGACATCGAACGCATCAAGGAAGAGCTTTCTCAGGCTACGGTTTTGGAACTCAAGCAGCTCATTGACGTGCTTAAGGAAACCTGGGGCGTGACGGCGGCAGCCCCGGTGGCGGTGGCGGCGGCCCCTGCTGCGGCCCAAGCTGCGGCTCCCGCGGAGGAGAAGACGGAGTTCGACGTGATCCTCAAGGATGCCGGGGCCAAGAAGCTGGAGGTCATCAAGGAGCTTCGCGCCATCACCGGTCTGGGCCTGAAGGAGGCCAAGGACCTGGCCGAGAAGGGCGGCCCCATCAAGGAGGGCGTCTCCAAGGCCGAAGCCGAGGAGATCAAGAAGAAGCTCGAGGCCGTGGGCGCGGTGGTGGAGCTCAAATAAGCCTCCGCTTCCACGGGGTGCCCCCCAGGCCCAAAGGGCCTGGGGTTTTTGCGTGGGAAACCACGGGAAGCCTTCGGAATTGGGGATAGCATGGAAGCCATGGCGGAGCTTCCCCGGGTGGTGGTGGGCTTGACGGGGGCTAGTGGCATGCCCTATGCCCTGGACCTTTTGGAAACCCTGCAGGGCCTTGCCGAGGTGCACCTGGTCTTAAGCCAGGGGGCCAAGCGGGTCTTGTGGGAGGAGATGGGCCTGAGCCCGAGGGATCTCTACCCCTTGGCCAGCCGGGTGTATAAGGACGGCGACCTCGGTGCCCCCATCGCCTCGGGTTCCTTTCGTACCCAGGGCATGGTGGTGGTACCCTGCTCCGCCAGCACCCTTAGCAAGATTGCCCTGGGCCTGGCGGATACCCTCCTCACCCGGGCGGCCTACGTGCACCTGAAGGAAAAGCGCCCCCTGATCCTGGTGCCCCGGGAAGCTCCCCTGCCCCTTCCTACCCTTAGGGCCATGGTGCAGGCAGCGGAGGCCGGAGCCTTGATCCTTCCGGCGAGCCCTGGCTTCTACCACCGGCCCAAGGAGATCCGGGACCTTCTGGGCTTCATCACCCAGCGTATCCTGGACCACCTGGGCTTGAGCGCTGAGCGGGCTCCCCGCTGGGGAGAGGGGATTGGTTAGGTCTTGTCTTCAAAAACCATGCGGAAAAGTCGGGCCGAGGCCGGGCAAGCTCCTTGGAACTCTTGTGAGGCAAGCAGGGGTGGAGGAGCCATTTGGCGCGGTACCTCGGCAAACCCTTCCCGGACGAGCAGTTCGGAGATGGTCTGGCTAAGGGCGTAGGCCTCCTTAAAGCCTCGGCTCTTCACCTCGTTTATCGCAAAGCGGAGGAGGCGTAGCCCTAGTCCCCGTCCTCGGAACTTCTTGGCAACCACCAGGGACCGGAGGAGGGCGAAGGGAGGGTAGCCCTCGTAGCCCACAAGGCCCAGGGGGTGTCCCTCCTCCTCCAGGAGGAAGAGGCGGGCTGCTTCCAAGCCTTCCAAGGGGAGGTTGGCTTCTTGGAGGAGGGCCCGGGCTGTTCCCCACTCCCTGGGAAGAAGTGGGCGGATCACGGTTCCTCCTTAAGGGCCAAGTCTTTCAGATACTGGGCCAGGGCCAGGACGGACTCTGGATTCAGGCGGTAAAAGACATGCCGCCCTCGTTTTTCTGCCCGCACCAGCCCAGCTTGAACCAGCCTGGCCATGTGGTGGCTCACGGTGGGTTGGCTGAGGTGGAGGTAGGCCTCGAGGTCACAGGCGCATACCTCTCCTGGCAGGCGGCAGCAGCTGGGTTCAGGATTGCGTAGGAAAGCCAGGATGCGCAGGCGCACCTCGTCGGCCAAGGCCTTGAAGGCCTGGGCCAAAGCCTCTTCGCTAGGAGGATGAACCGTCATGGTTTCACCGCTCGGACCACAGCTGGGTAGAATCCTCCCAAAGCTCCAGGGGGTTCCAGGGGATACACCGAAATCTCGATGAAACCGGCTCTTTCCAGGAGGCTTTGGTAAACGTCCCAGGCTTCTGCCCCATCCCGGCAGGCGGCCCAGCCTTCCTTGGAGAAGCCTTGGGGCCGGGAGCCGTGGCGTAGGACATCGGCCAGGACTAGGTGTCCCCCCTGCCGTAGCACCCGGAAGGCCTCGGCGAAAACCCGGGCCTTGTCTTGGGAGAGGTTCACCGCGCAGTTGGAGATCACCCGGTCCACGCTGAGGTCAGGAAGAGGTAGGGCTTCCATCTTGCCCACGTGGAATTCCGCCCAGTGTATTCCCTGGGCTGCTGCTTGGGCCCGGGCATGGGCCACCATGGTTGGGGTCAAGTCCACGCCGATGGCGCGCCCCGTAGGCCCTACCGCTTTGGCAGCTGCCAGGGTCTCGTGACCAGGCCCCGAACCCAGATCTAGCACCGCAAGACCCGGAGCCAAATCCACGTGTTGCAAAAGATCGCCGCAACCCAAGCCCTGGGATCCGCAACACCCGCCTTCTTCCAGTCGCCGGGTGTAGTAATCGATGAGGTAGCGTTCCAGTTCCATATCCACGCCTTGCCCTTCCTAGGGGCAGCAGGCCGCGGGGCAGCAGGGAGCAGGCAAGGCCGGTTCACCCGGGAGTTCGCGCAGGGGTTTTTGGGCCTCTTTAAGAAGCCGGGCTTGGGTTGCCTCCTCCTGAAGGATCTTGATCCGCCTCTGGGCCTCTAAGAGGAGCAGGTCGCCGTTCAAAGGGTAGTGCATAGGTCTTCCTTTCCGTCCCTTTGGGGACCTTTTCACCCTACCATATAAATCGACACATGTCAATTCCTTGTACTCGGCCACGACATTTGAGACACCTTAGGGAACCGACCCCTCCCGTATCTTAGCCAAGAACTCCAAGGGAGCAAGGCCACCCAGGGCCACGTGGGGTCTCCTGCGGTTGTAGTAGTCCAGGTAGGCATTAAGCTCCACCTGTAGCTCGCTAACCCTCGTGGGCAAGGGTCGGGTGTAAAACTCTTCCCTAAAAGTCCGTTGCAACCGCTCCACGTGCCCGTTAAGCCTAGGACTCCGGGGAGGCAGCACAAAAAGAGCGATGCCCAGGCCTTGGCACGCTACCTCAAACTCCGCCATGAACTCGCTACCCCCATCCACCTGTACCGCTCGGATAGGAAAAGGAGCCTGG
>NZ_AUIW01000029.1 GCF_000423905.1 Thermus antranikianii DSM 12462
TTGGTCTTTTTGCCCCCCTACTCTCCTGAGCTACAGCCTGTGGAGCGGGTATGGCCCTTGGTGGACGGGGTGGTAGCGAATGGGCGGGTGGATTCGGAGGAGGAGCTTTGGGAGAGGGTGGAGGCCCGCTGTGCTTACTTGCAGACCCAGCCGGAGCTTATTCGGAGCCACACTCTTTTTCACTGGTGGCCGGGGGGATGCTGAGGGAATGGATCGGGAGGATTTCATATTAGAAGGGCCAGGAGAAGCCATCCCACGAGGAGAACCCAAGGCCACCTGTGCCTCATGCTTCCAGGGTGCCAAGGGGGAGGTTACGCGGGGAGTCCAAGGTTACGCGAGGTTACGCAGGGGCCATCGTTGGGAAGAGCTTCCACGTAACCTGGACGTAACCTCCCCCCTGCTACCCTGGGGCTAACCCGTAAGGGGGTGGAAGAAATGCACGAGAGGGGTTTACAACTTCCAAAGGTCGTAGGCCAGCAGCATGATTTCCTGATGGTTGCCATTGATACAGGCAATTTTATATTGGCTTACGAGGAGGACCTCGAAGAAGGATTAGGCTCGGAATACGAAAGGCTTTGGGTCGAAGACGTGCCCCTTGTCCTTGCCAGCGACGCTAGCGTTGTCCTACGCAGAGAGCGGTTCGGGGGAATACTCTACGGCTTTAAGAGGGGCATTTTTCTCAATCAGGAAGCCTTCGACCTTGTTAGATCCTTTGTAGTTGCTACTAGGCCATCGCTGGCCCTCAAGCAAGTTCTCAAAGAAGGAGGCTTAAGTGAAATTACCAAGGGATTTGTAGAGGCAGCGGGGCATTTAATCCTTTACTTGATTGCCGAGGGATACCTTCGCCCTTCTCAAGAAGGGCTGGAATCTAAAGCTTTGTTCCTAGACGATCAACACTTCTCCGATGACCGGTACTATAGGCCTCTATCCATGGAAATCGAGCTCACGAATAGGTGCTATAGGCGTTGTGCATACTGTGCATACGAATCCGGCCCTGAACCCAAAATACCTCTTCGGGAAGAGCTGACTTTCGATGAGTGGGGATATATCTTGGATTCCATAAGAAAGGAAGGGGTCTTCTACCTTGAATTCACAGGAGGTGATCCACTGAGTAGGCCAGATGGATTGGAGATCATCCGCCTAGCGGACGAGCTAGGGTTTAGCGTTCAAGTTAACACCGACTTGTCCGTGTTGCGAGATAGCGACTTAGATAAGATTGCGTCCACAAAAAATCTGAACTTCGTGGGTACCACTTTAGACGGATCTAGTCCGGATAGCCACGATTTGCTTCGGGGTAAGGGGGGATTTAAGACTACCTTGCGGCAGATAAGTCTCATTGCCAAAGCCGGTATCCCTCTGGCTGTCTTCACGGTAGTTCACAAGAAGAACTACACTGAGATTAGAAAGATAGGTGAAATCGCAACACAAAACAACGCTATGTATGGGATTGCGCCCATGTATCCCGCAGGGCGCGGGGCAAGCTTGAATCATCTCGTTCTTAGCCAGGAAGAGTGGGACTTCGCTGTAGGGGAATACATGGACATGGTTAGATTAGGTGCGATTAAGCCCCACCAAAGGCTGTGGTATAAGCTTTCTAGAGAACTTAGATCGGAAAACCCGGCCCGCGATCAGATATGGCTTACCTCTAGGGGTAATCGTGCTCTTCGCGTAGATCCGAGGGGTAATGTCTACGTTTCTGCCAAATTGCGTGAGTGGCGGCCCAGGTATTCGTTCTTCGGCAACCTTCTAACGAGCACTTTAGCCGACATTTGGGAGAATTCGCCTCTACTGCAAGAGCTACGGAAAATACCTGTTCAACCGAACTTCTTTGATGCCGTGGACATTCGGACTATCCCCAATTACACCAGCGAAATCCCTCTAGCTGATGGCTCAGCGTCCCAGCATGGCTAAGGATTTAACTCCGCCCTCGGGTACCTTCTCCTTCTTCCTCCTCGCCTTCCTTCTAACCCTGACCGGCCAGGGCCTGGTGGTGGCGGGCCTATGGCGGTTCCTGGAAGCGGGAGCCTCGGGGCTACAAACTTCGGTCCTCACCCTGGTTCAAGCCTTAGCGAGCATCCTGACCCCCTTTCTCCTCCAATCCTGGCTTGAGACCAGGCCCCAAATGGTGCTCCGCCTCCTCGCCTTTGGCCTTGGGGTAGCGGCCCTCCTCGCCCTGGGAAGCCCTGGCCTTAGCACCTTTCTTCTCCTTTACGCCGCCTTGCTCGCCCTCTTCCTCTTCCTTACGGCTGCTCTGGCCATCTACGGCGTTTTACTGGGAAGCGCCCTGCCCCGCCTCTTCCCTAAGGAGGCCCTGTCCCAGGCCAACGCCCGCTGGGAAATGGCCAATACCTTGGGCCTGGTCCTGGCCCCCCTCATAGGGGGCTTTGCCGTGGACCGCCTGGGGCCCTACGCCCTTCCCCTCTTCGCCCTTCCTCTGGGGGTGGCCCTGGTCCTCCTCCTGGGCCTGAAGGCCCCTCCTCCCCTAGGCCCTTCCGAAGGGAGGCGGAAGGCCTTTGGGGGTGTACCCTTGGGTGTTCTCCTCCCCGTTGCTCTACCTGCCCTTCTCCCTGCCCTGGCCCTCACGGGGGGCGGGGTCCTCACCGCTCTTCTCTTCCACGACCTCAAGCGGCCCGAGGGGCTAGGTATCGCCTGGGCGGGCTTTAGCCTGGGGGGCTTCCTTGTGGCCCAGGCCCTTACCCGCGTCTCCCTCCCCCCGGTCCTTGGCCTCCTCGGGGGGCTTGGCCTCCTGGGCCTGGGCAACCTGGGGAACGGCCTCCTCCCTTACCCCCACCTCCTCCTCGGGTCTTTGGTCTCGGGGGCGGGGGTTTCCGTGGCCCGGATCGCCTTCCGGACCTTCCTCCAGCGGCTTGCCCCCCCGGAGACCCTGGTGGGCCTCTTTGCCTACGTCAACGTCCTCACCCAGACGGCCCGGGTCCTGGGCTCCCCCTTGGGCGGGGGGCTTGGGGACCTCCTGGGGCCCAGGGGGGCCTTCGTGGCCTTTGGGAGCGTTTTCCTCCTGGCCTCCCTTCTCTTTCCCCCTCTCCTCCGCCTCTCCCAAAGGGTTCTCTCCCCTCGTGGTGACGCCGAGGGGCGTGGGTGAGGCCCTCCTGGGCTCCACGGGCGGTATTCCCCTGCTGCTACTCTGGGGCTAACCCGTAAGGGGGTGAATGGCGATGCTCAAGGAGGTGCAAGAGGTCAGGGTCGGCGGCCGGACGCGGCGGGTGTACGTGCGCCCCTTTGCCATGCCTGCTCCATTACAGGTGGGGTCATCTGGATGGTGGAAGGGTTCGCTCTAGAGGCTTGAACCCGGTCTGGAAACTGGCCTTTCTTTCCGAGGCCCTGGGCGACCTGGGGGCCGCCCTGGGCTTCAGCGCCTTGAGCCTGGAGGTGGCCCGCACGGGGGAGGCCTTCTGGGTAGGCCTCTTCGCTGCCCTCGGGTACTTCACCCTAGGCCCTTTGCTCCTCCTGAGCCCCCGGCTGGACCGGGGAGACCCGGTGAGGGCCCTCCTCCTCCTGGCCCTTCCGTTCCCTCCTTTCCTCGCGGGGGGCCTGCTCTATGGGTTTGCCGTCGGGGTCACGGGCGTCCACCTGCGGGCCGTGCGGGGGTGGTTGCTGCCCGAGGAGGCCCTGGCGGGGAGCCTGGCCGCCCTGCGGGCCCTGATCTACGGGGCGGGCGCCTTAGGGGGAACCCTCTCGGGGGTCCTGGGGGGGATCGGCGTGACCCTGCCCTTGCGGGTGGCCCTGGCCTCCTTCCTGGCCTTCTACCTCTTCGCCCTTGGCCCGCTCCATCCCAGGCGCCTGGAGGAGGTAGAGGCCATGGGGAGAGCCTCCTAGCCGGTGCGAAGAGGGCTTGGTCTTATCGCTAAGCTTGTTTCCCGCAAGGCTGACCCTCCCCTGAGGCCCGGGTGGACCGGCCCTACCCATGGGGGTGGGGGGTAACACTACCTTGGAAGGGCGCAGATGGGCGGAGGGGGAACGGAGTCTCGGGAAAACGGCGGGAGGATTCCTGAGCCGCTTTGGCGTGGGGGTTTGGGCGTATCCCCTCAGTTTGTGGTGGTGGGAGGGACCTGGTGCCCACGGCTCTGGGCCGGGTAGCTTGAGCCCGGGCCCCCCACCAAAAGAGCTGGAAAGGGCACCCCCGAAGGGAAGGGGTCTACTCCCTGGAGGCCTCCGGGACCCCCTTCACCCTACAGTTTTAGGCTCCCCTTCACCCCGAGGGCGGAAGCGGCACCTCCAGGGAAGAGGCCTCCTCCTCCCGGGGGGCCTTGGACAGGCTTTCCTCCGCCTCTAAAAGCCTGAGGAAGCCCATCAGGTCCACCGCCGCCAGGTCGTAGAGGAAGGCCTCCACCACCCGCTCCGGCACCACCCCCTCGCCCCCTCGCACCGCGTACCCCAGGGTCCTCAGGCTCTGGGCCACCGTGGCCGCAAGCTGCTGCTCAAAGGGCACCGGGGCCGCAGGGAAGAGGATCCGCACGGGGCTCTTCATTCCAAGGCGCACCACCCGGCCCAGGACCTGGTCCAGCCCCGTGGCCGTCCAGGGCAGGGTGAGGACGATCTGGGCCGTAGGTCTCTTCCCCGTGGTGTCGTGGAAGGAGAGGCCCACACCCCCCTTGCCCGCGGTGGCCAGGAGGAGGCGCACCCTCCCCTCGTCCCAGGCCGCCTTGGTCCTCCTGAGGGCGCTTCCCGTCTCCGCCCCGGTGTAGAAGGCGAGGTCCTCTCCCAGCCCTCCGAAGGCCTCCCGGACCATCGCCACGGGGGAGGGGAGGGTGAGCCCGAGGCCCTTCAGGGCCGGGGCCAGGTGGCGGTGGAGGGCCCCCTTGAGCCCCCTCTCCTCGGCGTCCTGGAGGAAGGCCTCCACCGCCTCGGGGCTCGTGAGGTCCAGGGTCTTGTCCGAGCGGTACTGGACGAAGAGCAGGACGTGCCACCCCTCCTCCAGGAGGCCGGCCACCAGGGGAAGGGCCGCCCTCAGCTTGATCCTCTCCAGGATGGCCCGGGAGAGGAGGGTGCGCTGGGCCATGACGATCCCCCGCTCCTCCTGGGGGGCCCGGTAGGCCGCCGCCTTGAGCCGCCTCCGCACCTCCGCCAGGAGGGCCTTCGCCTCCTCGGGGACCTCCAGGAGGGGGACCTCGTAGGCCACCAGGCCCTCTGGGGGGCGGAAGAGGCGCTTGGTGAGGAGGTTGCGGTCCCGGAGGTACCCGTGGAAGCGGGCTAGGTCCTCAATCCCCCCCGCGAAGTAGAACTCCCTCCCTCCCCGGTACCGCTCCCGGGTGTAGACGGCGAACTGGCGCATGAAACGGGTGAAGAGGCGGTAAGGGACGAAGCCCGTGGGCTCCAGGAGGTAACGGGCCTCCCAGGGCCGGTCAAAGGGGGTGGCGGTGGCGTAAAGGGTGAAGAGGGCCCGCCAGGCGGCCTCCACGTGGGCCTCGAGGTAGGCCACCCGCTCGGGGTCCTCCACGACGGCCTCTCCCGTCCAGAGGTCGGGGTAGGCGGCCCCGTTTTCCGTGATGTAAAGGGGCCAGGGCACCTCCCGGCCGAGGTGCTTCAAGAGGTGGTAAAGCCCCTCGGGGTAGACCTCCCACCCCATGGCCGTGACCGGCCCCTCCGGGGGAAGGTAGCGCACGGGCAAAGGCCCCGTCCCCGGGGCCACGCGGACGGGGGCGTAGTAGTTCACCCCTAGGAAGTCCAGGGGCCTTGCGACGAGCTCCAGGTCACGGGAGAGGTTGGGAGTGGGCGGGGGGTCTTGAAAGGGGCTTTCGGGATACCCCCTGCCCAGGATGGGGTCCAGGAAGTAGCGGTTGTGGTAGCGGTCAGCCACGTCCACCGCCTCGGGGTCCTCGCCGTACACCGGGGCGAAGTTGAGGACGATCCCCACACGCTTCGTCCCCGCTGCCCTCAAGGCCTCCACGGCGAGGCCGTGCCCCAGGAGGGGTCGTGTCAAGAGTTATGTGTAAGAGTCTGTGTACGGGGGGCATACCGCTCCTGAAGCATCTTCTCCAGCACCTCCTTCACCTCCGAGAACCCCTTTAGTTTCCGTTCTGCCCACCTCCCTGCAAGATGTTCGCTTCGCGAAGCAGCCTGCCTCTCCGACTCCAGGTAAAGAAGCTTGTACACCGCCTCTTCCTTAGGAAACTTGTGGTCCCGCACCTTCGTCCCCCGCCGTAGCTCCCGGATAAACCGCTCCATCAGGTTGGTGCTCCGCAGGTACGGCCAAAGCACCTTGGGGTACCCGTAGAACCGCAGGAAGGCCCCCGAATCCTGTACCCAAAGCCCCACCACCCCCGGGTACCGCGAACCCCAGGCGGCCTTCACCTCCTCCAAGGCCCCAAGAGCTTCTTCCCGGCTCTCCGCCCCGTACACCCGCCTCAGGT
>NZ_AUIW01000030.1 GCF_000423905.1 Thermus antranikianii DSM 12462
AGGGAGGTGGGCAGAACGGAAACTAAAGGGGTTCTCGGAGGTGAAGGAGGTGCTGGAGAAGATGCTTCAGGAGCGGTATGCCCCCCGTACACAGACTCTTACACATAACTCTTGACACGACCGGTGATGGTGACGCCTTGGGCCAAGGCTAAGGGTAAAAGAACGGCGCAAAAAGCCAATAACTTTTTCATTTTAAGCCTCCCTTCGCCGCCATTATACCCCAGGGCGCATCGCCAAAGCCCTTGGCCTGCGGCTGGTACGGGAGCTAAAAGGGTTTTGTCCCATAATGGAGGCATGTGGTCCTTTCCCCAGAGCCTCGAGGGCCGGTATGTCCGCTTGGAGCCCCTAACCCTCTCCCACCTTCCGGGCTTCCAAGCCCAGTTTGACCCCGAGGTCTACCGCCACATGAGCCATAGGGTAAGGGGGCCGGAGGACCTAAGGGCTCACCTCGAGGCCCTTCTTTCCGAGCCTGGCCGGGTTAACTGGGCCGTTTTCCTGGGAGGGGAGCTGGCTGGGCGGATCTCCGTCATCGCCCCGGATCCGCAAAACCGCAAGCTGGAGATCGGTACCCTCATCTTCAAACCCTTCTGGGGAAGCCCCGCCAACAAGGAGGCCAAGTATCTCCTCCTGCGCCACGCCTTCGAGGTGCTCCTTGCGGAAAGGGTGCAGTTTAAGGTGGACCCCTTGAACCTGCGAAGCCAAAGGGCCTTGGAGTCCTTGGGGGCGGTGCGGGAAGGGGTCTTGCGGCGGAACCGCCTTCTCTCGGATGGCCGCTTCCGCGACGACGTGGTCTACAGCATCCTGCGGGAGGAGTGGCCTCGTGTGAAGGCCCGGCTGGAAGAGAAACTGTATGGAGCTTTCCCAGGAGATACGGGAGGGGCTTAGCCTCCTGGTGCTCCTCCTCACCTACCTGGGCCTGGCCCTGGGAGGGCTTCCCGGCTACCGCATGAACCGGGCGGGGGTGGCCCTGGTGGGGGCGAGCTTTCTGGTGCTCCTCGGGGTCTTGGACCTCCGGGAGGCCTGGCAGGCCCTGGACGCCCAAGCCCTCACCTTCCTCTTCGGCATCATGGTCCTGAACGCCCATCTGGGCTATGCGGGCTTCTTTGGCCTTGCGGCGGAGAGGCTTTTGGGTCTGGCCAGGACTCCCTTGGCCCTTCTCCTCCTTCTTACCTTTGGAAGCGGGTTCCTTTCCGCCCTTTTCCTGAACGACACCATGGCCCTTCTCCTCACCCCCTTGGTCCTCTCCCTAACCCGGAGCCTGGGCCTGAACCCCGTGCCCTACCTCCTTACCCTCATGGCGGCGGTGAACACGGGAAGCCTCATGACCCCCACGGGGAACCCCCAGAACATCGTGGTGGCGAGCCTATCCGGCATCTCCTACCTGGGGTTTGTTTCGGCCCTCTGGCCCGTGGCCCTGCTGGGCCTGGGGCTTCAGGTGGTTCTCCTGGCCCTCCTCTACCCCGAGGTACGCTCCTTAAAGCCCCTTTCCCCCATTCCCCCCTTGCGCTACCGCCTGCACGGCCCCCTGTTGGCCAAGGGGCTTTGGGTGGCCTTTGGGCTTTTCCTGGCCTTCCTCCTGGGCTACCCCATGGCCCAGGGGGCCTTGGTGGCCGCAGGCATCCTCCTCTTCACCCGCCGCCTACGCTCCGAGCGCTACTTCTTGCGGGTGGACTGGGAGCTACTGGTGATGTTCGCCGCCCTCTTCATGGTCACCGAGGGGGTACGAAGGCTGGGCCTGGCGGAGTTTCTTGTGCCCTTGGCCACCACGCCTTTAGGGCTTCTTCTGGCCGCCACCCTCCTTTCCCTTCTCATCTCCAATGTGCCTGCGGTGTTGCTCCTGGCGCCCCTGGTACAGGAGCCCAGGGACTGGCTTCTTCTGGCTGGGGGAAGCACCCTGGCGGGGAACCTGACCCTCTTGGCCAGCGTGGCCAACCTCATCGTGGCCGAGGGGGCGGGAAGGGAAGGGGTGAGGATAGGATTCATGGAGCATCTTCGGTTGGGGCTACCCCTTACCCTCTTGACCCTGGGCCTGCTCTACGCGCTACTTTAGCCGGGCCTCGAGCCAGCCTCCAATGGCCAGCACCCGGCCATCCTCCGCGTAGGGCCCCACCACCTGGAGCCCCACGGGCATCCCCTCCACCCGGGCGAAGGGGAGGGTTAGGGTGGGCACCCCGAGGAGGCTGAAGGGCAGGGTGAGGGTGATGAAGGCCTCCCGGTGGCTCCTCCTGCCCGATTCCAGCTCCACCTCCTCCGTGCCCAAAGGGGGGGCAGGAAGGGGCTGGGCGGGGAGGAGGAGGGCGTCCACCCCCCTTAAGGCCTTCACCAACTGGAGGCGCAGGGCCTCCCTTTCCGCCACCGCATCCCGGTAATCCTTCTCCGTGAGGGAAAGCCCGGCCATAAGGGCCTCCCGCACCTGGGGAGAGAAGCCTTCCGGATGTTCCCTTAAGGCTTTTTCGTGGATACGGGCTGCCTCGTAGCGCACCAGACGGGTGTAGACCTCATAGACCCCGGGTAGGGGTAAGGATACCTCCCTTACCTCGGCCCTCAAGGAGGGGAGTTCCTCTAGAAGCCTCTGGAAAGCCCTGCGCACCTCCACCCCCAGACGGCCCTCCAAGAAGTCCAGGGGTACGCCGAAGGTGGGGTTTTGCGGGCCCTCGAGGGGGATGCTTTCCCCGGCCAGGATCTCCGTGAGGAAGTGGGCGTCCCGCACCGTCTTGGCGATGGGCCCCGCGTGGTCGGTGGAGCGGGAGAGGGGCAAGGCACCTTCCAGGCTTACCCGGCCGTAGGAGGGCTTGAAGCCCACCACCCCGTTGAAGGCGGCAGGGATGCGGATGGACCCTCCCGTGTCCGAGCCCAGGGAGGCGAGGCCGATCCCCAAGGCCACGGCCACGGCGCTTCCGCTGCTGCTTCCCCCGGCTTGGCGGCTTGCGTCTAAGGCGTTGCGCACCGGGCCCGTCCAAGGGTTTTCCCCGGTGATGCCCAGGGCCACCTCGTGCATGTTGGTTTTGGCGAAGATAAGGGCTCCGGCTTCCCTCAGGCGCCTTACCGCCTGGGCCTCCTCAGGAAGGGGAGGGAGGGGGGCCCGGGTTCCTGCCCGGGTGGGCATGCCCTTGACCGGGAAGAGGTCCTTTACCGTGAGGGGGATGCCGTGTAGGGGTCCGCGGATGTACCCCTGCCTTAGCTCCTCCGTAAGCCGCTTGGCTTCCTCCTTGGCTTCTTCCTCGTCCAGGTAGGCCAAGGCGTTGCGGTCCTGGAAGGCCCGGGCCCTTTCCAGGGCTTCCTCCAAAAGGGCCAAGGGAGTGGTTTCGCCCCTTTCCAGGAGGGCTTTAGCCGTCAAGAGGTCCATGCTCCATTATAGGGGCCTTCTCCTGAGCCTTTGGTAGGGGTTTTTGCCCCGGCCAGGTGTAGCGCACCACCTCCCGGCCCTCGAGGGCCAAGGCGATGAGCCTTTCCGTATCCAAACGGCTTTCCGTTTCCAAGGCCACGGAAAGCTGGGCCCGGGTCACGGGGTGCTTGGGGGCGAAAAGGGTGCAGCACTCCTCGTCGGGGAGGATGGAGATGGCGTAGGTGCCGATGCGCTCCGCCTCCGCCTTGATCTCCATCTTGTCAAAGCCGATCAAGGGCCGGAAGACGGGAAGGGTGGCTGCCTGGTTGACCACATGGAGGTTCTCCAGGGTCTGCGAGGCCACCTGGCCCAGGCTGTCCCCGGTGGCCAAGGCCAAGGCCCCTTCCTCCTTGGCGATGGCCTCGGCGATGCGGAGCATGTAGCGGCGGTAGAGGACCACCCGGTAGGCCTTGGGGGCCTCGAGGATGATCTGCCGCTGCACCTCGCTGAAGGGAACCAGGTGGAGGGTGATGCGGTGCTGGAAGCGGGCCAGGCGTTCGGCGATGGCCTTGGCCTTTTCCCGGCTCTGGCCCGAGAGAAGGGGGAAGGGGTGGAAGTGCACTAAGACCACCTCCGCTCCCCGGCGCATGAGGCGGTAGGCGGCCACGGGGGAGTCAATCCCCCCGGAAAGGAGGGCCACCACCTTTCCGGAAACCCCGGGGGGAAGCCCTCCCGGTCCCGGGTGGCGCTCCACCTCCAAAAGGGCGGCGTTGGGCAGGATGCGCACCACCAGCTCCCTTTCCGCTCCCTTGAGCTGCACCCTGGCTCCCGTCTTCTCCTTCACGAAGGCCCCAAGGAGGCGCTCGATCTCGGGAGAGGTGAGGGGGAAGGTCTTGTCGGAGCGTTTGGCGGTGATGCGGAAGCTTTCGAAGCGTTCCCTCTTAAGGGTTTCCTCCAGGGCAGCCTCGAGGGCCTTTAGATCCGGGGGAGTGCGCAGGACCCGGGCAAAGCCCTCCACTCCCAGGGTGTCCTTCAGGCGTTCCTTGGCCTCGAGCCAGGCTTCCTGGGGCAGGCGGAAGAGGAGGGCCATGGGCCACTCCGCCTCCAACCGGGCCGCCGTGCCCTTAAGGGCCTCCCTTACATGGGCCTTGGCCTTCCTCAGGAAAAAGGGGCGGTTTTCCCCTTTCAGGGCCAGCTCGTGGAACAGGTTGACCAGAACCAGGGTTTCCATGGTCACGGGCAGAGACCTTTCACCGCCAGGTAAAGGCGGCTGCATAAGGAGCCTTGCCGGGCGGCTTCCCTAAGCTCCTCGGGCCGGCCAAAGCGGTAGGCCCGGTAGTAGGTCTTGCCGGGCTTGGGCTCGGGAAGCTCAGGCCTGGCGAGAAGCCTGGCCTCCACCACCCAAAGCTCCAGGGTGTACGCGGTCCGCTCCTCCACCCCGAAGGCCACGGGCCGGAGGACCTCCACCCCGGCTCCCAGCTTCTCCCGGCCTACCCTTAGGGCCCCATCCTCCGGGCCTTCTCCATCCCCAAGGCTCACCGCCGGCAGGCCCCAGGCCCCGGCGAACTCGGGGTCCTCCTCGGGCCGCTTCACCAAGAGAAGCCCTTCCTCGCTCCAGGCGGCCAGGGCCACCGCGCGCTTAAGGGGCTTGGCCGTCTGCACCCAACCAGCCTAGCAAAACCCTAGCCCAGGCGCAAATCAGTGTACTCGGCCACGACATTTGAGACACCTTAGGGAACCGACCCCTCCCGTATCTTAGCCAAGAACTCCAAGGGAGCAAGGCCACCCAGGGCCACGTGGGGTCTCCTGCGGTTGTAGTAGTCCAGGTAGGCATTAAGCTCCACCTGTAGCTCGCTAACCCTCGTGGGCAAGGGTCGGGTGTAAAACTCTTCCCTAAAAGTCCGTTGCAACCGCTCCACGTGCCCGTTAAGCCTAGGACTCCGGGGAGGCAGCACAAAAAGAGCGATGCCCAGGCCTTGGCACGCTACCTCAAACTCCGCCATGAACTCGCTACCCCCATCCACCTGTACCGCTCGGAT
>NZ_AUIW01000031.1 GCF_000423905.1 Thermus antranikianii DSM 12462
GCTGGAGAAGATGCTTCAGGAGCGGTATGCCCCCCGTACACAGACTCTTACACATAACTCTTGACACGACCGGGGCGACAGTACTGGGGCAGCAGACCAGGCCCATCTCGGACCCAGCGGTGGTAGAAGCTGCTCGGAAAGAAGGAAGGCTGATCATCTATTCCTCCACTGACCAAAGTAGCGCCCAAGCTCTCTTAAACGACTTCCGCAGCCTCTATCCATTCATCCAGATCGAATACAACGACCTAGGTACCCAACAGATTTACGATCGCTTTGTCAGTGAGACTGCCGCCGGGGCGAGGAGTGCTGACTTTTTGTGGTCCAGTGCCATGGAGCTTCAAGTGAAGCTGGTTAGCGAAGGCTACGCTTTGGCCTACGACTCTCCTGAGGCAAAGAACTGGCCAAGCAATGCGCGTCTGGAAAACCTTGCTTATGGCACCACCATGGAGCCGGCGGTAATTGTTTACAACAAGCGGTTTCTCAAGCCTGAGGAGGTGCCCACCACCCGTGAGAGCCTGGCCCGATTGATCCAGGAACCCCGTATGCGAGGGCGTGTAGCCACGTGGGACCCTGAGCGAAGCGGCGTGGGCTTTACCATCCTTAAAGCTGACTACGACCGCTTTCCGGCCTTCCAGGAGTTGGCCCGGGCCTTTGGAAGGGCGCAGGCTGCACTCTACTCTTCCACCGGAGCGGCTTTTGAAAAGGTGATCTCTGGCGAGCACTATATGGCCTATGGCTTTTTTGGTTCTTACGCCCTTCTCCGGCAGCGCACGGTGAAGGACCTGGGCATTGCCTATCTAACCGACGGAACGGTGGCCATTCAGCGTGTGGCGTTTATTAGCAGGAGGGCAGCCCATCCCAACGCTGCCAAACTGTTCTTGGACTACCTCTTGTCCTTAAGAGGGCAGAACTTGATGGCCTACACCGCTCTTATTCACGCACGGCGGGAAAGCGTGGTGGGAGAAGCCTCACCTAAGGCCATCTACCAGGCGGTAGGCGGAAAGGATAAGGTGTTCGTCATTCCCGTATCGCGGGACATACTTAGGAATCTAGATCCGGCTGAACGGCTCCGTTTCCTTACCTTCTGGCGGCAGGCGGTTAAGGGTCAGTAGGGGTAGGGGATGGAGGCAAGGGGGAGGCAGTTCAGAAAGGGGGGGAAGATCTGGCTTTTACCCTTGCTGGCTTTCCTGGTGGGGTTATTGGTTCTGGCCCCCATCGGGATTCTTTTGTACCAGAGCTTGCTAAGTGCTCCTTTCTTTGCGCCGGCCAAGCGCTTTACCCTCGAGGCCTACCGTTATGTCTTCCACGACCCCTACTTTTTTGAGGCCCTTAAGAACTCCTTGATGATTGGCTTGGGCATGGTGGCCTTGGCGGTTCCCTTAGGGAGTCTATTTGCCTTTCTCGTTGTTAAGACGGATCTCCCCTTTGCCCGCTGGTTTGAGCTTCTTCTCCTGGCCCCCATCTTTATTTCGCCCATCATCTTGGGCATTGGGTTCATCGTGGCTTTCGGGCCTTCAGGGTTTGTTTCTGGCTGGGTGGCTTCTCTCCTTGGTGGGGTGCCGTGGACCATTTACACGGTGCCTGCTATTGCGGTCATTGCTGGGCTTACGCACGTACCTTACGTGTACTTGTATGTGGCGAGCACCATTCAGAACGTGGACGCCTCCTTGGAGGAAGCCGCTCGGGTAGCGGGTGCAGGGCCTTTTCGGATGGCGATGACCGTTACCCTACCCCTGGTACGGCCCGCTCTCATTTACAGCGGCATCCTCATGCTTCTCCTGGGTTTTGAGCTCTTTGGCCTTCCTCTCGTTCTGGGGGATGCCAAGGGAATCATGGTGGTCACCACCTATCTGTACCGCCTTACCGCCATCACCGGTTCCTCGGCCTATCACCTGATGGCGGCGGTGAGCATCGCCATCGTTTCCATCGCCCTGCTCTTGGTTCTTCTACAGCGCTTCCTTTTAGGGAGAACGGAGGGCCGTTTTGTGGCTGTGGGAACCCGGGGGCATCGTTTGGAACGCCTTCCCTTGGGTAGGTTGCGGTGGATGTGGGCTGGTGTCCTGGGTCTATACCTCCTCGTGGCCGTGGTGCTGCCTATCCTAGGAGTGGTGTTACGTAGCTTGGTCATCAGCTGGGGCCCTGGGGTGGATCTCCTCGAGGTGCTGACCCTTGCCCACTATAGGGAGATCTTCACGCTGCCCAACCTGAGCCGGGCGGTGACCAACACCCTTCTGGTGGCCTCTGTAGGAGGATTGCTGTCCCTAGTCTTCTACCTCTTCGTAGCCTTAGGGATCCAGCGGGGCCAGGCCTGGGGGAGGTTCCTGGATTACCTTTCCGGGATCCCAAGGGCGGTGCCTGGTCTGGTAATGGGTTTGGCTTTTCTATGGGTATTTCTCTTTGTGAAGCCCTTAGCCCCTATCCGGGAAACGCTCCTTAGTTTGCTCATAGCGTACACCGTGGTCTGGACACCCTATGGGGTGCGGCTCCTCACCGCTGCCCTTTTGCAGGTGGGTCGCGAGATGGAAGAGGCAGCTCGGGTGGCGGGGGCTTCGCCTGCCAGGGCTTTCTTGAACGGGACTCTGCCCCTTCTGCGAGGGGGGCTTCTTACTGCCTGGTTTCTCTTGTTCATCCAGTTTGTGCGTGAGTACTCCACGGGTGTATACTTGCTGACCTCAGGGACCGAGGTTATAGGGGCCCAAATCGTGGCCCTGTGGGGCACAGGAGCTGTGGAGATCATCGCTGCCTTGGCCACGATACAGGTGATCATCGTGGGCTTGGTGTTCCTGCTGGCAAGCCGGATCGGCGTGAGGCCGCAGGGCCTTTAGATGGGGAGCGGGTTCATGTACGAGGCCGGATTTAAACCCATTGCCCAAGGGGTTGCCCATCCGTTGGAAGTGGAGGGCCTGGAGGTTTCCCTCGGTGGAAACCCTATTCTAAAGGGGGTATCCCTTCGCGTGGTTCCCGGGGAGATTGTGGCCCTTCTGGGGCCTTCGGGTTCAGGGAAAACCACCCTTCTGCGGGCGGTGGCCGGTTTGATCCGGCCTACCTCGGGACGGATTGCTTTGGGATCCGAGGTGTTTTTCGATGGAAGAAGGGGGGTTTTCTTACCGCCAGAGAGGCGGAATTTGGGCTTGGTCTTTCAGTCCTACGCCCTTTGGCCCCACCGCACGGTGTTCGATAACGTGGCCTACGGCTTGCGCCTTCGCCGGATACCCGAGGACAGGGTGCGGGAGAGGGTCTTGTCCCTGTTGGACCGCCTGGGGCTTACCGGGCTGGAACGACGCTACCCAGGGGAGCTTTCCGGAGGGCAGCAACAGCGGGTTTCGCTGGCCCGGGCTTTAGCCTACGACCCCAACCTTCTCCTCTTGGACGAGCCTCTCTCCAACCTGGACGCCAAGCTGAGGGATCAGGCCCGGGTGTGGTTGCGGCAGACCTTGAAGGCAACCGGGAAGGCCGCCCTCTTTGTTACCCACGATCAGGCAGAAGCCATGGCCATCGCCGATCGCATTGCCCTGCTCAGAGAGGGGCTGGTCGAGCAGGTAGGTACGCCCGAGGAGCTTTACCGGCATCCCCGGACGCTTTTCGTAGCTGACTTCTTGGGAAACCCCAACGTGGTGGACGCCTTGGTGCTGGAGGTGGGGGACGAGTTTGCCCGCCTCGAGCTCTCGGGGTTTCCGGTTCGCGCCCGTGTGATGGCCCCTCTGACCCCAGGCAGGTTGGCCAAACTGGTCCTTCGTTCGGAGGACTTGCGGGTAGCTACACCTGGTGAGGTGAACACCGTGGAGGGAGAATTGGCCCATAGCCTTTATTTGGGAGCCCAGTACGAGCACTGGCTGCGGGTAGGGGACACCCTGCTGCGCTTCCAGTGGAAACAGCCCTTGGTTGGTTCGCGAATCCAGGTGGCCTTCGACCCAGAGAAAGCCTTGGCCTACCCCGGTTAGGGCAATAATGCCCTTGTGGCGCGTGCACTTGGGCTACCCCTACTGGTGTTGGCCTTCTTCCTCGCCGCTTACACCGCGGTCGTGTAAGGATTTATGTGTAAGGGTCCGTGTTTAATAGGGGGGCACACCTTAGCACGAGGAGGTGCCCCGTGGACCAGGATACCTTGCGAATCTTGCTGAGGGAAGCGGTGCGGGAGACGGTGGCCGAGGTTTTGCAGACGGTTCTGGAGTTGGACCGGACGGCCTTCTTGCAGGTGCACGGAGGCCGCAGGAACGGCTACTACCCCCGCAAGCTGGAGACCGCCTTTGGCCAGGTGGACCTGAAGGTCCCTAGGGATCGGGAATCTCGGTATTACCCGGCTTTCCTTAAGCCCTACGTCCGCCGCCTGGTGGACGTGGGGGAAGTGGCGGTA
>NZ_AUIW01000032.1 GCF_000423905.1 Thermus antranikianii DSM 12462
GGAAGAAGAAGGCGGCCCTGGAGACCTTCTCCTTCCATCCCCTCTCCGCCCTCAGGTTCCTGGGGCTCTATGCGGTATAACGGTCAAGTCTGGGGGGCCATCGGCATGGCCCTCTCCTGGGCCATGCGCCTCGAGCTGGCTTTCCCGGGCGTCCTGGATGCGGGAAGGTACTACCAGGCCATGACCCTTCACGGCATGATCATGGTCATCTATCTGCTCACCGCCCTGCTCCTGGGGGGGTTCGGCAACTTCCTCATCCCCCTCATGCTGGGAGCGCGGGACATGGCCTACCCCTTCGTCAACATGCTGTCCTACTGGGTCTACCTGCTTTCCGTCCTGGTGCTACTGGCCTCCTTCTTCGTGCCGGGAGGACCCACCGGGGCAGGCTGGACCCTCTACCCACCCCAGGCCATCACCCGGGGCACCCCCGGGTACGACTGGGGGATCGTCCTCATGCTGGTTTCCCTCCTGCTCTTCATCGTGGCCGCCACCATGGGCGGGCTCAACTACGTGACCACCGTGCTCCAGCTCCGCACCAAGGGGATGACCCTGATGCGGATGCCCTTGGCGGTTTGGGGGATCTTCATCGCCTCCATCATGGCCCTCCTCGCCTTCCCGGCCCTCTTCGTGGGCGGGGTGATGTTGCTTCTGGACCGCACCCTGCACACCAGCTTCTTCATGCCCGCGGTGATGGAGTTCGGCCAACGCCTGCCCTACGAGGGAGGAAGCCCCCTCCTGTGGCAACACCTCTTCTGGTACTTCGGCCATCCTGAGGTCTACATCGTCATCCTCCCCGCCATGGGGCTTATCTCCGAGCTGGTTTCGGTGCACGCCCGCAAGCCCATCTTTGGCTACCGGATGATGGTCCTGTCCCTGGTGGCCATCGCCGCCATCTCCTTCGTGGTCTGGGCCCACCACATGTACACCAGCGGCATGAACCCCTATTTCGGCTTCTTCTTTGCCACCACCACCCTGATCGTGGCCATTCCCTCGGCCATCAAAACCTACAACTGGCTTCTCACCCTGTGGCGGGGAAAGATCCAGCTCACCGTGCCCATGCTCTTCGCCATCGCCTTCCTCAACACCTTCGTGGTGGGAGGGCTTACGGGGCTCTTCCTGGGCAACGTCATCGTGGACTTTCCCCTTCAGGACACCTACTTCGTGGTGGCCCATTTCCACATGGTCATGGGCGTGGCCGCCATCGTGGCCATCTTTGGGGGCATCTACCACTGGTACCCCAAGGCCACGGGTCGGATGCTCAACGAGACCCTGGGGCGAATCCACTTCTGGGCCACCTTTGTGGGCACCTACCTGATCTTCTTCCCCATGCACTTCCTGGGCCTTCTGGGGGTACCGAGGCGGTACAACACCTTTGAAGGGCTTTCCTTCCTGCCCCCCTCCGTGCGCCCCTTGAACGAGTTCATCACCGTGGTGGCCCTCCTGGTGGGCCTAGCCCAGCTCCTTTTCGGTTTCAACCTGGTCTACTCCTACTTCCGCGGGAAGAAGGCCCCGGACAACCCCTGGCGGGCAACCACCCTGGAGTGGCAGGCCCCCACACCCCCACCCCACGGCAACTGGGGGCACGAGCCCCCTCCCGTGGTGTATCGCTGGGCCTACGAGTACAGCCCCCCAGGGGCTAAAGAGGACTTTGTCCCGCAAAACGCTCCCCCAGTGGTGGCGGGAGGCAGTGGAGGGGAAGATCATGCCCAAGGTGGAGGAAAGGCCTAAGCTTCCCCCAAAAGGGCCCCCAGGCCGAGAGCTCGGCGGAGGAGAGGGGCCAGAAGACGCCTTTCCCCTGCCCTCAGGGCAAGTAGGCCTTCTCGTCCTGCTCGCCGCCATCACCAGCCTCTTTGCCGCTTTGGTGAGCGCCTACCTGGTGCGCATGGGCCTTCCCGACTGGCAGGCCCTGCCCAAGCCTCCCCTTCTCTGGCTCAACACCCTTGTGCTCTTTCTGGCCAGCCTGGCCCTGGAACGAGCGGCCCGCCTCGAGGCCTGGCCCCAGGCAAGACCCTGGGTCCTGAGCGGCGGGCTTTTGGGAGCGGGCTTCATCCTGGGCCAGCTCCTGGCCTGGCGGCTCCTTCTGAGCCTGGGTTATGCCCCAGCGGGCAATCCCGCCAGCGCCTTTTTCTACCTGGTCACCGCCCTCCACGGCCTGCACCTCCTGGGAGGAGGGCTGGCCCTGGCCTGGGTCTTTGTCCGGGAAGGGAAGGGCCTTCGGCTTTGCGCATGGTACTGGCACTACCTCTTGGGCGTCTGGCTTGTGCTTTACGCCCTGTTTCTCTGGACCTAAGGAGGGGGGAGTATGGAGGAGAAAACCCTACGCCTGCCGCACTTCCTAAGGGCGCTAGCCGGGGATTGGGGAAGCGACCTTTCCGCCTTCAAGGTGGTCTGGGCCAAGGCCATGATGTGGATTTTCCTCCTCTCCGACACCTTTATCTTCGGCTGTTTCCTCACGGGCTATGCGGCCGCCCGCCTCTCCGCCACCCTGCCCTGGCCCGACCCTGGCAAGGTCTTCGCCCTCCACATTGGCGAGCGCGAGATCCCCCTCCTCCTCATCGCCATCATGACCGTGATCCTCATCAGCTCCAGCGGCACCATGGCCATCGCCGTGTACCACGCCTATAACCGCAACAAGCCCTACACCGCCCTCTTCCTAGCCCTGACCGCCCTTTTGGGCCTCAGCTTCGTGAGCATGCAGGCCTACGAGTGGACCCACCTCATCCGGGATCTGGGCTTCCGCCCCTGGGGCAACCCCATGGGGGCTCCCCAGTTTGGCTCCTCCTTCTTCATGCTCACCGGCTTCCACGGCCTCCACGTCACCGCCGGGGTTATCTACCTCACGGCCGTGGCCATAAGGGTCCTGAAAGGGGTTTACGACCGGGCGGGAAGCTACGTGGGGGGGTCGTGTAAGGATTTATGTGTAAGGGTCCGTGTTTAATAGGGGGGCACACCTTAGCACGAGGAGGTGCCCCGTGGACCAGGATACCTTGCGA
>NZ_AUIW01000033.1 GCF_000423905.1 Thermus antranikianii DSM 12462
CCGGTTGCGGGCCCTGGGGTCGGGGACTTGGGACAAGGCCTCGCGTAGGGTCATGCCCCCTCTTTACCCCAAGGCCGCATATCGGTCAAGTCTGATGGCCCCCACCAGAAGGGCGGTCACCGTATACTGGATGGCGATAACCTTGTGGTCCTGGCTGAAGACGTACCGGCTCCAGAAGCTTCGGGGCTCCGGGCCAATGCGGTGGTCATGGTAACCGGGAAACTCCATGGCTCCTCCTTACCGGCCCAGGGACTGGGCCACGCTGGGCTGGGTCTTAATCCAGGCCTGAAACTCTTCAGGCTTCATTACCAGGACCTGGCCCAGCATGCGGGCATGGCCTATGCCGCAGTACTCGGCGCAGACCACTTGGAACTGGCCGAGGGCGGTGGGGGTGAACCAGATGCGGGTTACCATGCCCGGGACCACGTCCATCTTGATCCGGAACTCGGGAACGTAGAAGCTGTGGATGACGTCGTTGGCCCGGAGGAGGAGTAGGACGGGTTCGCCCAAGGGGAGCCGCAAGGGACCCCCGATGACCAGGATGTCGTCCCGGGCGGAGGGATCCTCGAGGTCCAAGCCAAAGGGGTTGGCGGGAGAAGCTTTCTGGATGGACGTCCTTCCTAGCTTCCCGTCCGGTCCCGGATAACGGTAGCTCCAAAGCCACTGCTGGGCAAGGACTTCTACCGTGAAGGTTTCCTTTGGGGGGTGGACCAGGTGGTTGTAGAAGTAAAGCCCTGGGGCCAGAAGAACCACGATTCCTAAGGTGGTGAGCCAGATTAGCTTCCGCTCCAGCCTCGGTTCCTCCGGGAGGTACTTTGCGGGATCCTTGTGGTAGCGATGGATGCTGTAGGCCAAAAAGAGGTTGACGCCAGCGTAGGCCAAACCGGTAAGAAGAAGGGAAAGAAGGATGATCTGATCTATGGAACCCCAGTTGGAGGCCAGGGGCGTAAACCACCAGGGCCGAAGGAGCGCAAGCCCAACGGCACCTGCCACCATCGCCACCAGGGCCACAACCAGAAAGGCCCGCTGCATAAGGGGTTCCCTCCTTTAGCTTAACACCCAAGTCTATCATAGGGGAAAGGGACAAATGTCCCACCCCTTTGGTCCCCTCACCTGGACAAGCCTTTATCCTTCCCCTATAATCACTAAGGCTGTTGGGCCGTTAGCTCAGCTGGCAGAGCAACCGACTTTTAATCGGTAGGTCGCAGGTTCGAATCCTGCACGGCCCACCAAGCCAGGGCCCCATCGTCTAGCGGTCAGGACGCGGCCCTCTCAAGGCCGAAACGGGGGTTCGATTCCCCCTGGGGTCACCACGGGCGGCTAGCTCAGCTGGTCAGAGCGCTCGCCTTACAAGCGAGAGGTCAGAGGTTCAAATCCTCTGCCGCCCACCACGATGGGAACGGAGAAATCCCCGGGGTCAGTCCCCGGGGTTTCGGTTTTTCTTACCCCCTGTCTACCCCTTATCCCGGTTGGGCTCCTTGCCGAACGGCAAATGGGGTTAGCATGGGGGTCTGGTCCGATGTGAGGGAAAGCTCAGGGTGGTCCTGCTTAGGCCGGGGGCAGGGTCGTGTCAAGATCTATGTGTAAGCGTTTGTGTCTGGGGGGCATACCTTTCCAGAAGCATCCGCTCCAATACCTCCTGTACCTCCACAAATCCCTTCAGCCTTCGCTCCGCCCACCTCCCTTCCTGCCGTTCCCCCTCCACGTACAGGAGCTTGTATACCGATTCCGGCCGGGGAAACTTATGGTCCCGCACCTTCGTCCCTCGCCTTATCTCCCGGATAAACCGCTCCATGAGGTTGGTGGCCCGAAGATAGGGCCAGAGGAACTAGGGGTACTCGTAAAAGCGCAACAGTGCCCCTGACCCCTCCTACCAGGTAGCCACCAGGGATGGGTACCTGCCCCCCCAAGCTTCCCTGAACCTCTCCAAGGTCCTGAGGGCCTCCGCTCGGCTCCCCGCCATATACACCTCCCGCAGGTCTTGCGCCAGCAGGCCCCTGTCCCGGGAACGCACCCGGGCCAGGCTGGAGCGAACCGTATGCACCACACACCGTTGCCATTGGGCCAGGGGATAGACCCGCCGAATCGCCGCAAGATACGCTATCGCGTGACCCTCTATTCCGGGTATCCCATCGGTGATAAAGAGCAGAACCCGCCGCAAGCCCCTGTGCTATAGCTCCCGCAAAACCTCCTCCCAAGAAACCGCATCCTCCCTGGGAAGGAGCCAGGTCAGCCGAAGGCTATCTTGCAGCCCAGAATCCACCTCTCCCCTGAGGGGGTAATCCCCAAGGCCACGTACACCACTTCCCGCTCCATCCCCAGTCCTGGTCGTGTAAGGATTTATGTGTAAGGGTCCGTGTTTAATAGGGGGGCACACCTTAGCACGAGGAGGTGCCCCGTGGACCAGGATACCTTGCGAA
>NZ_AUIW01000034.1 GCF_000423905.1 Thermus antranikianii DSM 12462
CGCCGAGGGTAGGGCCCGTGACTGGGGCGAAGTCGTAACAAGGTAGCTGTACCGGAAGGTGCGGCTGGATCACCTCCTTTCTAAGGAGCATTCAAGCCCATTCCTGCGCTTTCAAGATCCCTTGGTCCAAGCCGGTGCGCCCCCCATAGGGGGTTTTCTTTTTGCCCACGGGAAAACCAGCCCCCGCCCTAGGGCGGGGGTTTTTCCATAGGGGGGGCTAGAACCCCCTCACGTTCAGGAAGGGCTCAGGGTGCGGATTTCCCGAGGTGTTTTGCCAGCTGGCCGTGCTTTCGGCGTTCTGGAGGAGGGCCTGCTTCACCTGGGCCGGGGTGTAGCTGGGGTAGTGGGAAAGCACCAAGGCGGCGGCCCCGGCCACATGGGGGCTGGCCATGGAGGTGCCGCTGAGGGTGTTGTAGCCACTGCTCGAGGAGTTCCAGGTGGAGAGGATGGAAACTCCCGGGGCGGCGAGGTCCACGTCGGGGCCGTAGTTAGACCAGGAGGGCCAGTCGTCCTGGCTGTTGGTGGCGCTTACGGTGATGACCTCGTCGTAGGCGGCGGGAATGTGGTTGGCGGCGTTGTCGCCCTCGTTGCCGGCGGCCGCCACCACGGTGATCCGGTAGTCGCACACCGCCTTCTGGATGACGTTGTGGAAGGCGTTGGTGGAGCGGGTGCTGGGGCAGTACTGGCCATCCTGGTCATCGGTGCCGCTTCCTCCCAGACTCAAGTTGATGACCTTGGGCTTGCCCCCGTTGTTGTGGGCGATGGCCCAATCGATTCCCTTTACGACATCGCTGAGGCTGCCTGAGCCGGACCGCGAGAGGACCTTCACCGCCCAAAGCTCGGCGGCGGGGGCCACGCCTAAGACGCCCACGTTGTTGTTCACTGCAGCCGCGGTTCCCGCCACATGGGTGCCGTGGCCGTTGTCATCGTCGTAGGCGGTTTTGCACTTGCCCCGGCACTTCACCACCGCGTAGCCTCCCATCAGGTTGGTGAGGTCCTCATGGCCCACCTTGATGCCGGTGTCCACCACATACACGGAGACGTTGGCCCCCTTGGCGGTGGTGGTGGGGGCGCCGATACGATCCACTCCCCAAGGGATGGTTTGGGCGTAGGCCCTGACCTCTTGGTCCGGGGTCAGGGCGTAGACCCTGGGGTCCTGGGCCAGGCGCTGGGCTTGGGCAGGGGTGAGGTTGCGGAGAATCACAGCCCCCAGGGCCTCGAGGCGGTCCTCCACGGGGATGGAAAGGCCGTGGGCCCTTTCCAAAGCGGCAAGGCGTTCGGAGAAACGGGCGGGAAGCGTGGGCGAGGCCGTGGGCTCCAGGATGGCGATGTAGGTCTGGCCCGCTTCCCTAAAGGCTTGGGGTTGCACCGTGGCCTGTTGCTGACAGGCGGCTAGGACTAAAAGGCTTAAGGCGAGGATCAGCTTCCGCATATCTCCTCCGCGGGATACGTTTGCAACTCTACGCCCGGGGTCGTGTCAAGAGTTATGTGTAAGAGTCTGTGTACGGGGGGCATACCGCTCCTGAAGCATCTTCTCCAGC
>NZ_KE384104.1:0-9060 GCF_000423905.1 Thermus antranikianii DSM 12462
GCAGGAGGGCCTGGCGGAAGGCCTCCTGGAGTTCTGGGGGGAGCAAGGGGGGCTGGCCTGGGTTTTGGTGGCGGAGGTCGGCCATGGGCTTGCCTTGGTTGTAGCGGTGGAGGGTGTCCCGGACCCAGCGGGTGGAGTAGCCCAGGGTTTGGGCGACTTTTGGGATGGGGTGGCCGGTGGCGAGGAGCCAGAGGGCGTGCCAGCGGGAGCGTTCTATGGGGTCTTGGCTTTCCCGGTACAGGGCGTGAAGGTTATCCGGGTGATGCTGCAGCTTGAGTTGCAGCCGGGGGCGGCGTTGGTGTTTGGCGAGGTCCATGGCCCCATTCTACGGGAGAGGACTAGGGGGATTTCTTATAAAACCTCCCTCACCCTTTGGGGAAGCGTTATCCGGCCCTTGCTACCGACCCGGCTTCTCACCCTACACCCCTTGCGGGGAACCTCTACCCCGCTGCCTCCGCCCGGGGCGGCCTTAGGGCCTCGGCCACGAAGGCCGCCATCACCCCCAGCACCAGCCCCAGGAAGACCGCCAAGGCCAGGATCAGGGCCCGCTTGGGAGCTACCTTCTCGTAAACGGGGTAGGCGGGAGCGATCACCTGGGCCAGGCTGCTTTCGGAGCTGGCCAGCTCGATCTGCAAATCTGTCCTCTTCTGGGATAGAGCCAGGTAGGCGTTCTTGGCCAGCTCCAGGGCCTGGTTGATCCGGTCCTGCTCCACCTGGGCCTTGGCCACCCGCTCCTTCAGCAGGTTGATGCGGGCCTCCACCTGGGCGATGCGGGCCTCGAGGGCCGCCCTGCGGGCCAGGAGGCGTGCTTCCTCCGCCTGGGCGTCTATGAGAGTGCCCCGCAAGCGCTGGTACTCGGGATTGGGATTATCAAAGGATAGGTCCCCGGACGTAAGGCTGGCGATCTGGTCGTAGCGGGAACGGAAAGCCTCGTAGGCGGCCTTTTTGGTGTTGTATTCCAGAAGGATCGCCTCCCTTTCGCGTTCCTGGCCGGCGATCTGCGCCTTAAGGGTGCGGATACGGCGGTCGTACTCCTGGAGGTTGCCCTCGAGGGCCTTCCGCTCCGCCTCGAGGGCAGCTTTTTCCGCCTCCAGGCCCACGATCTCATCCCGGAACTTTAGGACGTCCGGGCTCACCTCCCTGAGCTTCATCTCCGGCTTGGCCGCCAGCCGCTTCAGGTTCTCCGCATACCGATACACCGCACCGTAAATGTCCCGCGCTACATCCAGCTCCAAGGAAAGCCGCGACCGCTTGGCCTCCTCCTCCGCAATCCGCTCCTGCAACGACGCCACCTGCGGCTGAAGCCGCGCCTCCTCATCCCGCAAAGCCCGCTCCTCCGCCTTGAGGGCAGCCTCCTGGATCTCCAAATCGATTATCTGATCCCGGAACTTTAGAACGTCCGGGCTCACCTCCCTGAGCTTCATCTCCGGCTTGGCCGCAAGCCGCTTCAGGTTCTCCGCATACCGGTACACCGCCCCATAAATATCCCGCGCCGTGTCCAGCTCCAGAAGAAGCCTCGCCCGCTTCGCCTCCTCCTCCGCTATCCGCTCCTGCAACGACGCCACCTGCGGCTGAAGCCGCGCCTCCTCATCCCGCAAAGCCTGCTCCTCCCGGTCCAGGGCCGCCAAATCCGCCCGCAGGTCCAGCGCCGTGAAGAGGAGCTTCTGGTGGGTGGGGTTTAGCTCCTGATTCTTGAGCTTCAGCCCCACCAGGGCCTGCAGGTCCCCTCCCCGGGCAATAGCGGCGGCTACCACGGGGTCCGCCACCACTTCCCTTTCCAAGGCGAGCAGCTTGGGCTCCTTGGCCAGCTCCGCCTCGGCCTCCGCAAGGCGCCTTTGCAGCACCGCCCGCTCCGTGGGGATCTTCTCCAGGCGCTGCCGGATGCTCGCCACCCGGTCGGCAAAACCCCCAAGCTGTTGCTTCAACACGTTGAGCTGGCTCTCTCGCTGGTACGCCTGCCACGCGGCCTCCGCCGCCTTCACCCGGGCGTCCGCCTCCTTTAAACGCTCCGCCACCAAAGCCTCCGCCTCCCTCACCGTAAGCCCCGCCACCAGGTTCTCTATGGAAAGGCTGGGAAGCTCACCCTTGAACTCCTCAAAGCGTTGCCGGGCTACACCCAAGGCCTCCTGAACCCGGGCCCGCTCCGTGATAATCCCGTTTAAACGCTGCCGGATGCTCGCCACCCGGTCGGCAAAACCCCCAAGCTGCTGCTTCAGCACATTGAGCTGGCTCTCCCGCTGGTACGCCTGCCACGCAGCCTCCGCCGCCTTCACCCGGGCGTCCGCCTCCTTCAGGCGCTCCGCCACCAAAGCCTCCGCCTCCCTCACCGCCATCCCCGCCACCAGGTTCTCTATGGAAAGGCTAGGGAGCTGGGCCTTGTACTCCTCAAAACGCTGGCGGGCCTCCCTAAGGCGGGTTTCGTTTACCGCCAAATCCTTCAGAATGGCGAGAAGCCTGGCCTGGGCCGAGGCGTAGCCCTCCGTGTAAGCCCCCAGCTCCGCCTGCCACACGGGGATGCGCTCCTGGGCCTTGAAGCGCTCCAGAGTCTGGGATGCCTGGAGGTAGCTTTGCCGGGCCCTTTCCGTTTCTCGCTTCAGGTTTTCCTGGGCCTCCTTAAGCCGCCTTCCGATGATAGCCAGCTGCTCCGGGCTGGTGCCGATGGGCACCAAGGCCGCCTGCCGCCTAGCCTCGGCCTCGAGGGCCCTGATCCGCCCCTGTACCGCCGCCAGGTCCCGCTCCAGGCCGGAAAGCTCCTGGTCCAGGCTCACCCTCTCCCCCGTCTTGGCATCCAGCTCCGCCTTGTCCTGGGGCAGGGTGGTGGTGCGCTGGAAAGCTTCCCAGCGGGCCTGGGCCTCCCGGTAAACCTTTTCCGCAGGGGCAATCTGTTCTTCCAGAGCCCCCAGACTTGCCCGGAGCCGGGCGGTGGGAATGGCGTTCACCCTCTTGACCACCGCCTCCGCCCAGAGGTTCGCCGCCCTGGCCGCCACCTCCGGGGTCGGAGCCTGCACGGTAAGCGAGGCCACCACCGGGGGTACCTGCCCCTGGGGCACCACCTGCTGGCGCGGGGTTTCATCCTTGATCTTGAAATCCTTCACCATCCGCTCCAGGCCCGGCGTACCCCCCTGGTCCTGCCAGGCGGTGGGAAGCTTTCCCTCCCGGCGTAAGGTTTCCCATACCTCGCGGGTGACCTCCTCGGAATAGGCAATGGCCCTAAGGGCCTGGAAGCTGAGCAGGCTCTGCCCCTGCACCTGGATCCGCCCCTCCAGCTGGGCCTGCACCTGCACTGGGGCCACGTTCACCGTGGCCGTGGAGGCGTACCGGGGCTCGGCGATGAAGAAACCGTAGATAAGGGCCAGGGCTCCGAAAACCAAGGGTAGGGAGAACACCCAGACCCTCTGCCTTTTTAAGGTTTCCACAATATCCCGCAGGGAAAGCTCCTCACCGGGGGTCTCCACCATAACGCCGTTCACTATACCCTATCCGATCCATCTGTCGCCGGGACGCCCTCGGGCTGATACGTGGGAATCAAGCGCTTAAGCACCTGGCGCAAGACCAAATCATCGCCTAGGCGCGCCACACGATAGAGCTCCTCCAATAGGTGCGGGAATTCTGAGGGAAGAGGGCTTTTCTTGGCCACCCAGATCTTTTCGTGGCAGCTTGCTTCCGCACCCTCCTCGGCGGTAAGGAGCTCTTCAAAAAGCTTTTCCCCAGGGCGCACCCCAGTGAAGATGATATCGATATCGCGGTAGGGCTCGAGGCCCGCCAGACGGATGAGGTCTTTGGCCAGATCCAGGATCCTCACTGGCTCCCCCATGTCGAGAATGTACACATCGCCGTTTTCCCCCATTCCCCCCGCCTGCAACACCAGCTGGGCAGCCTCCGGAATGGTCATGAAGTACCGGCGCATCTCCGGGTGGGTCACGGTTACCGGACCACCCCTCTTGATCTGCTCCAGGAAAACCGGCACCACGCTTCCCCGGCTTCCCAAGACATTTCCGAAGCGTACAGACACGAAAACCTGCCCCAAAGCCGCCCGCGAGGCCCCCCAGGCCACCACCTGCTCCGCCACCCGCTTGCTGGCCCCCATCACGCTGGTGGGGTTCACCGCCTTGTCGGTGGAGATATTCACCAGGCGTTCCACCCCGAACTCCAGGCATAGCTCCACCACATTCTGCGTCCCCCGCACGTTGTTGAAGATGGCCTCATCGGGGTTGGTCTCCATCAAAGGTACATGCTTGTGGGCAGCAGCGTGGAACACCACCTGGGGCCTATAGAGCTGAAAAACACGGCGCAATCGGTCCCGGTCCCGCACATCGGCCACCGCCACCTTGTACTTAAGCTCGGGGTAGCTGGCCTCGAGCTCCTTTTCTATCAGGAATAGGCTATTTTCGCCACGGCCCAAGAGCACTACCTGTTCGGGGTGAAAGCGGGCCACCTGCCTTACCAGCTCGCTCCCAATGGACCCCCCTGCCCCCGTGACCAGCACCACCCGCCCCTCCAGGTAGCCGGCAATCTCCTCCAGGTTGAGGCGCACGGGCTCGCGACGCAGGAGGTCTTCCAAACGCACCTCCCGGATCTGGGAGATCCCCACCCGGCCCGAGAGAATCTCGTAGATTCCAGGAAGAATCCGGTAGCGAACCCCCACGGCGCGAGCCAGGTCCACCACCTTGCGCACCACGGACCCCGGGGCAGAGGGAATAGCCACCAGAACCTCCTCCACTTCCAAGGCCCGGGCCACCCTGGGCAGATCATCCAGGCCACCCAATACTCGGACACCCGCAATGGTCTGTCCCCTCTTGTTGGGGTCGTCGTCCAAGAAACCTACAGGATAAAGGCCTGCCTCGGGGTGGCGGAGCATCTCCCGCACCACCATGCTCCCTGCCTCCCCCGCCCCCACCACCAGGACCCGGGTGCCCTGAACCCCCTTGCCCCTTTTCCCCTCCCAGTAGAGGCGTACCCCCAGGCGCACCCCCCCCAGGAGCAAGAAGGCCAACACCATGGCAATAAGAGGAACGCTCCGGGGCATGGGAAGGTAGGCCCTTAGGACCACGGCAAAGGCCAAAAGGACAGCCCCGCCTAAGCCCACCGCCGTGCCCAGCCGCACCAGATCCCGCACCCCCACCCGGCTCCAAGCCTGCCGGTGAAGGCCGAAAAGGGCGATGAACAAGGCCTTTACGGGAATTCCCAAAAGGGTGTAAACCCAGGTGGCTTCCCAGTACGGGGAAGGAAGCCCCTCGAGGCGCAAGGCCATGGCCAAAGGCGCCGCCAGGGTCCAAAGAGCCAGGTCCAAAAGGAACTTGATAGCTCCCCGCATACGCTAGAGCCATCTTAACCCGGGAGGGTGTGAACGCAGGGTTAACGTAACCCTAACCTAACCGGCCGCAAGGTTTCGGATGGCTTCTATGATCCGGTCCTGGTCCTCAGGGGTTAGGGATGAACCTGAAGGCAAACAAAGCCCCTTACGGAACAGGTCCTCCGCCACCTCACCCCCCACCCTTTCCGCCCCCTGGAAAACGGGCTGCAGATGCAGGGGTTTCCACACAGGTCGGGTTTCTATACCCTCCTTTTCAAGGGCCTGTCGGATCGCCTCCGGCGAACGTCCAAAGGCCTCCCTATCCACAAGCATCACGGTAAGCCAACGGGTGTGCCGGCCCCAAGGGGCCTCGGGTTGGAATCGGACGCCTGGCAAATCCGAAAGGCCCTCCACGTACCTTTGGAAGATACGCCGCCGGGCCCCCACCCTTTCCTCTAAAGTGCGCAACTGCGCCCGGCCCACCGCAGCCAGGAGGTTGCTCATGCGGTAGTTGTACCCCACCTCAATATGCTCATACCAGGGGACGGGTTCCCGAGCCTGGGTGGCCAGTTTCCGGGCATGGGCGATAAGCTGTCCATCATCGGAAACCAGCATCCCCCCACCGGAGGTGGTAATGATTTTGTTGCCGTTGAAGGAAAAGATACCTGCATTGCCAAAGGTACCGGGGCTTTTGCCCTTGTAAGTACTTCCCAAGGCCTCTGCCGCATCTTCAATAAGGGCTATGCCGTACTCCTTGCAGAGGGCCTGGATTGGCTCTATGTCTGCGCTTTGGCCGTAAAGGTGGACCAGCACCACCGCCTTGGGAAGTCTTCCCCTTTTGGCCCTCTTCTTAAGGAAGTCTGCCAGGAGGGCGGGGTCCATGTTCCAAGAGGTTCTTTCGCTATCTATGAACACAGGGCGGGCACCCAAATACAAGACGGGAAAGGCACTGGCCGCAAAGGTAAGGGTGGAGACCACCACCTCGTCCCCTGGCCCCACCCCGGCCAGGATTAGGGCCAGATGGATGGCCGCCGTACCCGAACTCAGGGCCAGGGCATGCCTGGCCCCCACCACCTCCGCAAACTCCCGCTCAAAGGCCTCCACCTGGGGTCCGAGAGGGGCGATCCAACCGGAATCTAAGGCGTCTTGCAGGAAGGCTCTTTCAAGCCCGGAAAGATGAGGAGGGGAAAGGTATATGCGCTTCACGGCTCCCCCTGGATCTTGCGCCTTACCTCAGCGGGAACTCCGTAGGCCAGGCTGAAGTCCGGGATATCCCGAACCACCACGGCGCCAGCCCCCACTATACTCCACCTGCCCAGGCGCTTTCCGGGTATAACCACCGCTCCCGCTCCTACGAATGCACCCTCACCTACCTCGACACTTCCGGCTAACCGCGTCCCAGAAGCCAGGTGCACCCAGTCCCCTATTCGGCAGTCATGCTCTACCACGGCGCTTGTATTGACAATGACATGCCGACCCACCTGCACCATGGGCTGCACTATAGCCCCCGCAAAGACCACCGTTCCTTCCCCTAAAGATGCGGTCGCATGCACATAGGCTCTGGGATGCACAAGGGTGGCCCAGTCCACACCCGCCATAAGCGAAGCCAGTTTCTGCCGCACCCGGTTTTCCCCTATCGCCAGGACAAACCTCACGTCTTTCTGCAAAAACCTTTCAAAGGCAGATACCGGCCCCAAGACAGGGGCTCCCAAAAGACTAGAACCCCACTTGGTCGGGGCATCGTCCAACACCGCCACCACTTCCATACCTGCCTCCAAGGCCGTGGCCACGGCCACCTTGCCATGCCCCCCCGCCCCGACCACCACTAGCCTCATACTCCCTTGCTACCCTTAAACTCCGGCATGGTGGCGTGCCCCTGGGCACTGATACCCTCCCGGCGCAATACCTTCACGATGGTCATCAGCAGAATCTTCAGATCCAGGAGCAGGTTCCAGTTGTCCACATACCACACATCCAACTTAAACTTCTCCTCCCAGCTTAGGGCATTGCGCCCATTGACCTGCGCCCACCCCGTGATCCCCGGCTTCACCTCGTGCCGCCGGGCCTGCTCCGGGGTATACCGCTCCAGGTACTCCATAAGAAGGGGCCTGGGGCCCACCAGGCTCATCTCCCCCTTGAGGACGTTGATGAACTCGGGAAGCTCGTCCAGGCTGTACTGGCGCAAAAACTTTCCCAATGGGGTGAGCCGCTTCTCGTCGGGCAAAAGCCTTCCCTCCGCATCCCGCTCCTCGGTCATGGTGCGGAACTTGTACATGACGAAGGGCTTGCCCTGAAGCCCAGGGCGCACCTGCCGAAAAAGGACCGGGCTTCCCATCTCGCGCCAGATGCGAAGGGCAACGTAGAGCATCAGAGGTCCAAAAGCAAGGAGGGCAAAGGAAGCTCCCACCACGTCCAGGATCCGCTTGAGAAGAGGGGAACGTAATAGAACCACGAACCTCATTCTATTCCCAGTTCCTTTAAAAAGCGCTCGTTCACCTTCCGGGCGTCAAATCGCTCCTCCGCAAGCCTTCGGCTTTCCTGGCCCATCCGCACGATCAAGTCCGGCTCGTGTATAAAGCGCTCCATGGCCTCGGCCAAGACCTGGGCATCCCGCGGGGGAACCAGGAAACCGTTAACCCCGGGCACCACCGTTTCCCGGCAGCCAGGCGCATCCGTGGTGATGACGGGGCGGGCCATGGCCATGGCCTCCTGGGTGCTGCGGGGAACCCCCTCCCGATAAGAAGGCAAGACATACACGCTCGTCTGCCGAAGATAGGGCCGAACGTCCTCGGTCCAGGGCACCCACTCCAAAAGACCCTCCTCCACCCAGGAGCGAACCTCGCTTTCCCTGATGGCCCCAGGATTGGTGTCCAAAGGACCGATAAGGAGAAAGCGCACCTCCGGGTAGTTACCCTTTATCCTGCGGGCAGCCTCAGCAAACTCCCGCACCCCTTTTTCCCGGAGCAGCCTGGCGATGAGGGTAAAGGTAACGGGCTCGAGGTGAGGGGGGGCGGGGGGCCACTCCTCGAGGGGCACCCCAATCCCCCCCAGAAGCACGGCCTTCTCCTTGCGTACCAGACCTTGGGATACAAACTCATTGAGATCATCGGGGTTCAAGAAGAAAACCTTATGCGCTAAGGAAAAGCTCAGCCGGTAAAGCACCTTTAAAACTGCCCTCACTACCCGCTTCTTTAAGCTTTCCTCACCGGGAGTAAAAGCAAAACCTAGCCCCTCCACCACCGCAAACCGGCGGGGTACGCCTGCCATTGCCGCCGCTATGATGCCGTACACGTTAGGCTTGGGCTGGAAGGTGAGGACTACATCCGGCCGGTGAAACACAAAGGTCCGAAGTAGAGTGAGGATTGTCCCCAGATCCTGGATGGGACTGATCCCCGTGCGGTTCATGGGGTATTCCCCAATTTCCCCAATGCTTTTAAGCCCCTGCTTGAGTTCAGGTGTCCAGTCAGGCGCTAACACCCTAAAATAAAAGCCCTTTTCCGATAAAAGTTTAAGGAGCGGTTTACGGAAAAGGGGTACGGCTGCAGCGTAGGGAACAACTATATGAACATTAGCATGCCTCATGGCTTGACCTTTTTCGCCATCAGTTCAGTATAGATGCTCTCCCACTGATCCAAAACTGCCTTCAAAGAAAACCGCTCCTCAACCCACTCCCGCCCCCTTAGCCCCATGGCAATCCTCTCATCCTTGGGCAAAGTCATTATTTTAAGCATCGCGCTTGCCAAAGCGCCCGCATCTTTAGAAGGCAC
>NZ_KE384104.1:10585-101466 GCF_000423905.1 Thermus antranikianii DSM 12462
GTCTGGGCGAACCGCCTTGCCTTTGAGGAACCGGTCATACCCCTCCCGGGACACCTGGGTGGTGAGATCGCAGAGAAAGTCGGTTAAGCGGTAGACGAGGTGAGTGGATCGCTCCGTACCAAAAGAGCGCCCTATCTCAACAGTGCTATGCGCAGTGCATACCACAACGGGAATAGGAACCAAAAAACGCACCACACGAGCCAGAAGGTTGGCATGGATCATGTGCGCATGGAGCACTTGGGGCCTAAACTCCCTGACCAAACGGGCCAAACGCCAAACGCCCCGGAGGCTTGGCTTACCCCGGAGCATACTGAGGGAATGCACCGGGATATCAGACGATGCCAGTTCCCCCTTAGGCCCTTCGGAATCTGGGGGGATCATAGACACCACCTCTACTTGCCAACCTCGAGCCTTCAAACCTTTAGCCAGCAGGACCACTTGGCTCTCTGCCCCACCCCGACCTAAACCGGTAATCAGAAACAACACCCTTCTAGAACCTAGACTCATAACCCTCTTTCACCCTCTTTCAGGCTCCGTGGTTTTAGGAGAAGCCGGACACCTGCAAGCAAAACCAGTCCAGTTATTGCATAATAAACGGCTTCCTGAAAGGACCAGGCTAAATCAATTCTGTTGAGGTTGAAAGCTTGGGGGAGAAGCAAAGCGTAAACAATACCCCAAGGTAAAGGCCTTCTACTTGCACACGATCCAAGGCAGCCGCTTACCCATCCTAGGATGAAAAAAAGGGGAAGAGGTGCCCAAAAACCTCTGCCAAAGTTAAGTACAGCCTCAGCCAAGGGGCTCAGGCCAAAGCCTACTGGAGCCCCGAAGTATGGAGCTAAATAATTTGTGTAAATGTAATCACTAAACTGGAAGCCGAGGGTCTGCCACTTATCTCCGGGGTACAAGCTACGGGGCAGGAGATTGGGCAGAGAAAACAAATAGCTATACCCTCCCAGAGGAGCCTGGGTGGTGCTCCACCAGGCGGGGTCCGTAAGTGTGAACACTAGAGTAGTATAAGGTCCCATAAACTCGGTAGACGATGGTGTAAACCAAGACCAAGATACATTTTCGCTCACCCAAGCGAAAGCCTCACCCAGGCTTAGCGAACCTTGTAAAAGCGGCGTAAATAGCCAACGAATTCCTCCAAAAAAAGAGGAGAGGATATATAGACCAAAAAACGCGAGAAATGCAGACCATGAGAGACGAAGGGTAGCGCCCCGAACAATAAAAAAACTCCCCAACGCCACCAAAAGAGTATAAAGAATAAATCTACGATCCCCTTGAATCAAAAGATAAGCAACCCATCCAAAGAGAAGTAACCCTAACAGTAAGCCACGTATAAACCTGTGCCTGCCGGATGACCACCCCACTATAGCCAGAGCCATGCCTGCAAAAACCAGCGGCGCAGCTGGCAAACTTCCCCTCGTTGTGGCAAGTCCATAAAGCCGTTCCACCCTGGGAGTTAAGAGCCCCTGCAACCCACCCACCCTCGTCATGTCATAAAGCATCAAGGCCAAACCCAAAAGTAAAGCCCCAACCCCCACCCAATAAAAGGAGGAGGCTTCTCTAACATACTCCCCTTTGGCAAACAGCTTTACTCTTGGCTTTATAAAAGGCAGCGCATACCAAGACCCTAAACCAAAGGCAAAAGCAACCAGCGATACACCCCCTAAGAAGGCAATCTCTTCTAATGGGAGCTCTTGGCTCTGAATGATCATTCCCAGAATCTCCCCATGGCTGGGCGACACCCCCAGTAGGGCCTCAAGGGTTGGACTACCCACATATGCAACAAAAAAAGTTGCAAAAAGAACAGGCCAACTTAGCAAATTAGCCTTTTCCAAGCGTACTATCAAAACCCATGCTACGCCCATGGCTCCAAGCCCTAACCCTACCGCCACTTCTCTGTTCCCGAGAAGATGAGCAAGTTGAGATGTGGTCAATAGGCCAAGGGAAAGGAGAAAAAGGATAAAGAAAGAAACTGTGGATAATCGGGGCTTGCTTATCACGTATTCACCCCCCTAAGAGTTGCCAATACTCTTGGATTGCCCTATCCACGCCAAACCGCTCTAAGGCTACTTTTCGCATGAGCTCCCGCTCTTCTGAAGGCGGTGGGTTCTCTAGCACCTCCTGCATAGCGTTGGCAAGCCCAACCTCATCATCCACAGCCACCAGCTGGCCCCACCGCCCCCCTTCCAGGATCTCGCGGGGACCGAAGGGACAGTCCGTGGCCACCACGGGGGTACCGAGGGCCATGGCTTCTATCAGCACGGTGGGTAGGGCCTCATACCGAGAGGAGAGAACAAGGGCGGCCGCTTTACGCATGAAAGGATACGGATTGGGCACAAAGCCTGGTAAGGAGACATCTTCTGAAAGACCCAGCTCCCCAACAAGGGCTTCCAGAAACCCCCGTTCCTGCCCCTCGCCCAGGATGAGCAAGCGGCTTGGTACCCGCCTTCTCACCCTGGCAAAAGCCCGCAGGAGTAAGGAAAAGTTCTTCTCCCTTGAAAGGCGCCCCACTGCAAGGAGGACCGGCGGTTGGTTTGGTGCAAACCAAGGATGCGAAAGCACCTCCTCTTCAACATCCGCCTTCCTAAACAACCCTTCACTCACCACAGGGTTGTAAATCATCCGAACCTTATCCCGTGGAATCCGGAAAACCTCCACCAGCTCTTCAGCAAGCCCCTTGGAAACCGCCACCACGCCTTGAGCCTTAGGGTATACCCAGGGCAAAAGGGCATGGGCTGCCCTTTCCCTGAAGGAAATCGTACCCAACCGGCTTTCTTTAAGCGGGGTATGCTCAACCACGAACACCTGGGTCGGGACCTGGGCCAGGCCTCTGGCCCAGAGGGCTAGGATATTGGCGTGGCTCAAAGAAGAGAACAAGGCCTTGGGCCTTTCCCTTCTAAGGTACGCCACCAAGGGAACCAGGGAAAAGAGCACACGGGGCGCTTTCAAATCCACCACCCTAACCCCCTTTGGAACGGCCGAGAGGTAAGGCCCTTGCGCCTGGGCCAAAACAAGATCTACCTCCGCGCCCCTTTCCTTAAGGCCCTGGGCCAGGAGCAAGCTAACCCGTTCGGCTCCGCCACCCTCGAGGGAAGGTAAGAAAAGCGCCACTTTCACCTGTCCACCCCTCTACTCTAAAGCCCGGAAGTCCACAAAACCCTGACAAGCCTTTTAGGGCAAGCGAAACCAGAAAGTAAGCTCCCACAATATTTAACCGCGTGCTGCTCTAGGTTCCACCCACCCTTGAACTTCACTTCCTCACCTATTTTTGAGATCTATCCTACCTAATTTCCCTGTTAGCGCATGCCACATACCTAGGAGCCTGAGGGTTACCCTCGTCCATCGATCCTGCTCATACACCAAGTCCCCCAAGCCCTCACGAAAATTCCTTGCTATGTAAGCCACCAAGCTCCTCATGCGCGGTTTTGCGTATGGAGTCCACAAAATTGTCCAACCCCAGTTTCTCACGCCATAGTAGAGCTTCCATGCGGGGGCATCCACCCTCAATTTGCTCCTTCCTAAAAAGGATACCTTTTTACGTCGACCGAGGTTATCATGGACAACCACCGAGCCAGGCACTAACAACACCTTTATTCCCTGCTTTCTTATCCTAAGAGCATACTCAACATCATCAAACCAAATGAAGAATTCCTTCCGGGGAAAGCCAACCCTCTTCACCACTTCCCTATGGAACAAAGGTCCTACAAACGCGAATATTTCCACGCGTAAAGGGGTGTGGGTAAGGGCCTCCAGATTATCTGCCTTATACCCACCCTTCCAATACCCCGCACCATACCTGTGTCCCTCCGAGCTTTGGAGAAGAGGGACCAACACCTTTGCTTCCCCAGCTCTTTCCAAGAGGAGGGCAAGGGCATCCGCCCTAGGAAAGGCATCATCATCCATCACCCATATCCAGTCATACCCTGCTTCATAAGCCCGCTTCATCCCCTCATGGAAGCCCCCAGCTCCCCCCTGGTTCTCCGGCAGGGCCAGGACCTCCACCTGGGGGAATTCTTCCTTGAGCATCTCCCGGGTCCCGTCGGTGCTGGCGTTGTCCACCACCAGTACGTGGTCCGGGGGCCGGGTCTGGGAAAGAACAGCCTGCAAACACTCCCGCAGGAGCTCCTTGCGGTTGTAGGTCACGATCACCGCACAAACCCTATCCACGCGCCACCTCCTCAAACAGCTTCAGGGCCCTGGCCACCGCCTGGTCCATGTTGTAGTAGCGGTAGTCCCCAAGCCTCCCCGCAAAGAGAACCGTCTTGAGTTTGGCCGCCTCCTTCTGGTAGAGGGCGAGCCTTTCCTCGTTCTCCTCCCGGGGCACCGGGTAGTAGGGCTCGTTTTTCCCAGGCTCGTAGGCCTCCGGGTACTCGTAGACCACGGTGGTGTGGGGCAGGTAGGCCTGATGGGTGAGGTGCTTGAACTCGGTGATGCGGGTGAAGCCATGGTCATTGGGATAGTTCACCGTGCCCACCTCTTGGAACCAGGGCCTCTGGTGGTGTTCAAAGGCAAAGCGTAGAGAGCGGTAGGGCAGGGGCCCGTGCAGGTAGCCGAAGAACTCGTCCATGGGCCCGGTGAAGATGAGACGGTCAAAGCGCACCTCCCCCTCCACCTCCTTCCAGTCCGCCCCTAGGAGCACCCGGATGTTGGGATGGGCCAGCATCCTCCGGAAAAGGGCCGTGTACCCCTCCTTGGGCATGGCCTGGTAGGTATCCTGAAAATAACGCTCGTCGTAGCTCACCAGGATGGGGACCCGGGCGGTGACCGAGGGGGAGAGCTCTTCCGGCTTCAAGCCCCACTGCTTGAGGGTATAGCCCTCAAAGACGTTCTTGTAGACGTAGTCCGCCAGGAAGCGGAGGTCGGGGTCCTGGACCTCCTTGAGCTTTAGGATGGAAATGCGGGCCCCGTAGCCAAAGTGGGCGATAAGCTTCTCCTCCAGTAGGTCCGCAAGCCTCTCCGAAAAGAGCCGCCTTAAGGAGGCCAGGCTGAAGGGAAGGGGGATCTCCTTGCCCTCCACCACCGCCCGCACCCGGTGGTAGTAGGGACGCCACTCGGTGAACCGGGAGAGGTAGTCCCATACCTTCTTGCTCTGGGTGTGGAAGATGTGGGGGCCGTAGCGGTGGACCAAAACCCCGTGCTCGTCGTATTCGTCGTAGGCGTTCCCCCCCATGTGGAGCCTCCGGTCCACCACCAGGACCTTCTTGTCCAGCTCCCTAGCGATGCGCTCCGCCAAGGTAGCCCCAGTGAAGCCAGCGCCCACGATGAGGTAGTCCACCTTCATTGGCCACCTCCCTGAAAGGCGAAGGGGTCTTGGCGGCTCCTCTTCAAATACAGCCACATCCCCAGGGTGACGAAAAGCTCCGAGACCACCACCGCCAGGGCCATGCCCACGTGGAAGAGGCGGGGGGCCAGGAGCAGCGCCAGTCCCAGGTTGAAGAGCCCAGCCCCCACGATGATGGCGTTGAAGGGGCGGTCCAGGCCCAAAGGCAACATCCACTGGATACCCAGTACGTTGGAGAGGGCAATGAGGGGTACCAGGAAGGCCAGGAGGCGCAAAGCCAGGACCGCGGGGTCATATCCCTCCCCCAGGAAGAGCCTGACCAGGAAGGGGGCCAGGGCAAAGACCAAAAGCCCCAGGAAAAGCCCCGAAAGCCCCATGGTCCAAAGTCCCAACCGGGCTAACCGGGCCGCCTCCGCAGGCGCACGCCGAACCAGGTGGCTTAGCCTCGGGTAAAGGGCCTGGCTCACCGGGGAGAGAAGCCCCAAGACCGCCTTGCTGATCTTCTCCGCCCCGGCGTAGTACCCCACCACCTGGGGCGGAGCAAAAAGGCCTAGGATGAAGGTATTTCCCAGGGTGTAGAGGCTCACTGCGCTGCGGAAGAAGAACATGCTCCACCCCAAGCGGAGGGCTTCCAAGACCCCCTTTAGCGTTGGCAGGAACAAAGGCACCTCCCGGTAGGCGAGGTAGAGGGCCAGCAAGGTAGCCAGCAAGGAGGCGCCCCCTTGTAGGGCAAGGACCTTCCAGGTGTCGGAAGGACCCTTTACCCAAAGGAAGAGGAGAAGCAAAACCAGCCCCTTGGCCAAGACCTCCAGACCGGCCACCAGGCGCATCCGCTCGAGCCCTTGGAAGTACCAGACGGGGCTAAAGGCGGTGGCCAAGGCCCAGAATACCCCGGCCCACAAGACCTGGGGATGGTCACGGAAGGCGGGGATGAACCCTCCCACTAAGAGGGCTACCCCTATGGCCAAAAGGCCAAGAAAAGCCTTAGCGCCCAACACCGAAGCTAAAAGCTCGGCCCGCCCCCTCAAGGAATCCCGGGCCCTAGCCACCTGGCGGGTGGCGGAAAGGCTAAAGCCAAACTCCACTAAAAGCTGAAGGTACCCCCCAAAGGCTTGGGCAAAGGCCAATAGGCCCCACTCCTTGGGCCCCAAGACCCGGGCCAGGTAGGGCACGGTGAGGAGGGGAAAGAGGTAGTTAGCAATGTGGACTCCATAAAGGGCCAGAATGTTGGTGGCTAAGCCCCCTGAGGCGGACTTGCCAACGAGCGCTTTGGTCAACCGCTCGGGGCTGGGAAAAAGGGAACGCAGAAAACCCTTCATAATGCCCTGAGGATATTGTCCCGAAGTCTGCCGCTTAAGCTAGCCCGGAGCTGTAAAGCCGTCTGGCTCCCTTAAGATCCACATGTCCTCGGCTCAGTGCCTTCCGAGCGGCGATCTTGGCCTTCCGCTCCTTCGACAAAGTGGTTGCTAAGTGTTTAGGCATCTTCCTTCCCCCGAAAAAGATTATCACGGCTCCCGAGTATCCTTGGCTTTCCATAACCCCTAAAGCCTAAAATGCAATGCATGCGGAGACTCTTGGTCTTGGGGTTGGTTTTAGGCCTAGCCCTCGCTTCTCCCTGCAAGGAAAGGCCCTACACCCTGGAAACGGAAGAGGGGCTTCTAGGGGGCCAGGAGATGAGCTACGACGGGGAGGTCCTGGTCTTTGAGGGCCGGGCCTGCTTGGAAAGGGATGGCCTTTACCTGGAGGCCCCCGTGATCCGCTACCTGGAAGGGGAAGGAAGCTTCCAGGCGGAAGGCCTAAAGGGCGAGGCCGAGGGCTGGCGGGTGGAGGCCAGGGTGCTCTTGGGAAAGGAACTCAAGGAGGTACGCCTGGCCCAGGGGCAGCTGAAGGCGGAGGTGGCCTCGCTGGCCCTGGGAACTCCCTTGAAGGGAAGGGGCATCCTTCTGGAAAGCCCCGCCTACCGGGTGCGGGCGGAGGAAGCCACCTTCACCCGGGAGGAAGCCCAGCTCAAGGGCTTCCTGGCCACCCCCTGCCCTTGCGGGGAGGATGTGCGCCTGGCCATGGAAGAGGCCACCTTCCTGGTGCGAACCGGGGAGCTTAAGGGAGACGCCACCTTGGGGCTTTGGGGCCTCGAGGTTCCCCTGGAGGAAGCCCGGGCCAACGTGAACCGGAGGCCCGACCTCAAAAACCCCTTGATCCTTTCCAGCTCGGATACCGGGGGCTGGACCCTGGGCCTACAGGACTTTCCCCTCCCCAGGCCTGGCGATGAGATCGGGCAGTGGCCAAGAAGGTTCACCCTTCTGGCCTCAGGCCTGGGCACTTCCCAAGAAGCCCTGCGCCTGGGCCTACGGGAAGGCGGCCGGGGTGCCGAGGTGCAGCTGGGCTACGCCCCCTGGGTTAAGGCCTACTGGGACGACCTCCTCTTCGCCGCAAGCCCCAACCCTCCCGACGCCGACACCCCCAGGCTGGAAGCCCGCTACACCCCCACCTTCCGTTTGGGAAACCTCACCCTAAGGCCCTTCCTGCGCTATGCGGAAACGGCAAGGAGCCAGGGGACCACGGTGGGCCTCGAGGGGGGGTACCGGGAAACCCTGAAGAAGGGGCCCTTTAGCCTTACCTTTAGCCCCAGCCTCCTATTCGCCTTTTACCCCTTCACCCCTTACGCCCCCTACCTGGCCCTGGGGGGAAGCCTGGAAGGCCTGTTCCGGGAAGGGGACCTCAGCCTGCGGGCCAGCTATGCGGGGAGGCTCGAGCCCCTTTCCCCCATGCCCCCTTTCACCTTTGAGCACCGGGACGAGTTCCAGCGCCTAAGCCTGGAGGGGCGGTATGGACCCTTTGGCCTTCGCTACACCCTGGAAAACCCCTTGGGCCAGCGGCTGGACCGCCTGGAAGGGGAGTTCCAAGACCCTGGCCTTGGCACCTTCCGCCTGGGGTACGTGCGGGGAAGCCTGGAGGAAGTCCGCCTGGGCTACGCCATGCCCCTTCCCGAGCGCACCTGCTGCCAGGCCCTTTGGCTTGCCCCCGAGGTGGGGCTTAACCGGGAGGGCCTCACCCGCCTTGGCCTCACCTTCCGCTACTACGACGGCTGCTTCGCCTACGAGGTGCGCTGGCAGAACATCCTGAAGGGGCAGTACAGCGAGGCCACAGGGCAGAGCCTCTCCTTTGGCCTTTCCCTGCGGTAGACTAAGGCCATGCCCGAGGTGGAGGGGCTAGGGGAAAGGCTGGAAAAGCTGGAGGGGGTGGTGGAGGCCACCATCCGGGTGCTCCCCCCCTTGGTCCAGGACCTCTCCCGCCGCATAGACACCCTGCGGGAGGAGGTCAAGGCCGAGCTTCGGGAAACCCGGGCTCACATGGAAGGCCGGCTTGGGTCCTTGGAGAAGCGTTTGGGCGAGTTGGAAACCAAGCTGGAGGCCCGGCTTGGTTCCATGGAAAGACGCTTGGCGGAAGCGGAAAACAGGCTGGAGTCCCGGATGGACCAGATCCAGGTCCGCCTTGAAGGGCAGATCCAGCAGACCCGCCAAGAGCTAGAAGGCCGGATCCTCCAAACGGAAGGCAAGTTGGAGGCCCAGATCGGTCAAGTCCAGGGGGCGCTAGAGGCCCAGCTTAGGCGCACGGAGGAAAAGCTCGAGGGACAAATCCACCAGCTGGACGGGCGTCTGGAAACCCACATCCACCAGGTGGAAGAAAAGCTGGAAGCCAGAATCAGTCAGGTCCAAAGCCAGCTGGAAGGGCAGATCCACCAGGTGGAAGAAAGGCTGGAAGCCAGAATCAGTCAGGTCCAAAACCAGCTGGAAGGGCAGATCCAGCAAACCCGCCAGGAACTGGACACCCGGATGGGACAGCTGGAGACCAGGCTGGAGGCCCTGCGGCAGGAGGTTAAGGCGGATATCAGCACCGCCTTCAACAAGGCCATGCTGGTCTTCACCGCCATCGGGGTGGTTTTGGCCCTGCTAACCCTTCTCCGCTAAGGCTCCACCCGCAAGGCCCGAAGGAAGAGGTTCCGGTCCTCAGGAGGGCGGTAGAGGTCGTTGGTGAAGGCCAAGGCCAGGGTTCCCCTGCCGCTGGTCGTCACCCAGACCTCCCTCACCCCCCGCACCTCCCCCTGCCAGAGCACCCGGCTTCCCTCCACCACCAGGGCGTAAGGCCCTTTCCCCTGGGCCAGGGTGCCCTCGAGGAGAAGCCCCACCCGCGCCTTCCGGCAAAGGGGGATTTCCACGGCTCCGTTGCTCCATAGCTCCGCCCTTTCGGGAAGAGGGCCGGGCAGACAGGCCTCCTGGGCGAGGGGGGCTAGGCGGAAGCCCCGGTCCAAGGACCAAAGGGCCAGGGAAAACCCGAGGGCGAAAACCCCAAGGCCGAGGAACCAGGCCAAGCCCCTCACCGCCTCACCTCCCTCTCCAGGACGTAGCGGGGCTTAAGGGCCAGGCGGTGCTGGCTGAAAAGGAGGATCCGAAGCCGGTACTCCCCGGGGGGAAGGTCTTGAGGAAGAGGGAACACAACCAGGCGATCCCCGGGCCACTCCCAACCCAAGCGCTGGCAGCCCTTTTGGCATAGCCACACCTGAACCCGGTACCCCTCAGCCCCCGCTAGGCGCAAAAACCCTACCCCCTCCTGGGGGAAGGCCAGGTAGGCCAGGGCCGGAGGAGGCGTAGGCGGCCTGGTGGCCAGGTAGAGGAAGGGCAGGGACCAAAGAAGGGCCGCCGCCCCGGCCAGGCCCAAGGTGGCGGGAAGCCTCACCCCCCGGGCCAGGGCCATCCCCCCCACCAGGAAGAAGATCTCCCCCCGGAAGGGGCTCGGAACGCTGAAGGGATTATCCGTCATCCCCATGGCCACAAAGGCCAGGAGGAGGGAGAAGAGAAGCCCTTCCCCCCAGGCCGCCGCCAAAAACCCCCCCACCAGGAGGAGAAGCCCTACCCCACCAAAGATCCCGCTTTCCCCCAGGGCCTGGAGGAGGTGGTTGTGGGCGAAGCTCCAAAGCCCCCCCAAGGGCTTAAGCCAGCCGGGGCAGGTGAGGCCGCGGGCCTCGAGGAGGGGAAAGAGGAAGCACTCCCCAAAGAGGGTTCCCTTCAGGTAATCCCCCAGCACATAGGGCCCTACCCCCGTCCAGGGATGGGCCTGGTAGACCTCGTAGGCCCTGAGCCATAACCCCTCGCGCCCCGAGAGGTGGGCCTGGAAGAAGCGCTCGGAGATAGGGGTATCCAGGGTGGAGGCGGCGAAGAGGACAAGACCCGCAAGCCCCAAGGCCCAAAGGCCCCGCCCCCGGAAAAGAAGCCCTCCGGCTCCTCCGACAAGCAGGGCCAGCATCCCCCCGCGGCTTGCCGAAAGGAGCAAGACCGCACCCCCAAGAAGGCCCAAAAGGAGGCGGAAGGGCCAGGGGTAGCGAAGATACACGGCAAGGAGCACCCCCATAGCCCCCATAAACCCCAGGCCCACCGGGCTATGGAAGGGATGCATGAGCCTCTGCTGCACCGCCTGGTCCCCAAAGGTGAGGTAGGTGGCCACGAAGGCCGTTATGTAGAGGAGAAAAAGCCCATATCCTAAGGGCTTCAAAGCCTGGGTAGGGGAAGAGGCTCCCGCGTAAAGGGCCACACCGGCGCCCACCAGGCCCAGGACGTAAAGGACCCGGCCCAGGGCCAAGGGAAAAGCCAAAGGCTCTGGGGCCCCAAGGGCGGGAAGGAGGACGGAAAGGGCATAGACCCCCAACAGGCCCAAGGCCCAAGGGGAAAGCCGCCGCAGGTGGCCCAAAAAGAGGGGGGCCAAAAGGGCGAGAGGGGGAAAGAGGGGAGCCAGGGCCAAGGCGAAAGGCAAAAGGCGCACGGGGGACAATATACGCCAAGGAAGCCTTAAGGCGCTCCTCAGAACTCTCGGGTAAAGTACGTGCCATGAACGGGCTTAGCCGCCTTCTTCTCACGGCCATCCTTTTCCTGGCCGTTGCCCTGGGGGCCCGCTTCGCCGCCTTCAGCGTGGAACCCTTCGGCACCCAGCGGGTCAACCTGGACACCGGCGTCACCACCCTCCCCCAGGGGGGCATCCTCACCGACCACGAAAACGGCCTCCGCCTCAAGGCGGGCTACCTCGAGTACAAGGAGGGCAGCTTCGTGCGGGCCCGGAGTGCCGAGCTCCTCTCGGAGAAGGAAACCTTTTTAGCCCAGAGCCTCGAGCACGACATCCCCAAGCAGGAAGCCCGCTTTAAAGGCCTCACCTTCAGCAACCCCGACTTCAAGGGCCTGAAGGCGGAAAGGGCCCTGGCCCTCTTCGCCGAGAACATCGTGGTCCTGAAGGGCAGGGTCCAGGCGGAAAGCCCCAGGCTCCAGGCGGAAACCCTGGTGGTGAACCTGAAGGACCAGGAGGCCTTGGCTCTCGGAAGCTTCACCTACCAGGAGGGGAAGGCCACCCTGAGGGGCCAGGGGCCAAACGCCCGGCTATACCTGCGCTTTGCCTCGGGAAAGGTCCAGGCCAGCACCAAGGTGCCCCCTAGCGCAAGCCCCCTGGCCCAGTACGCCGCCCGCCTCCCATGACCCTTTACCGGCACATCCTGAAAGAAAGCCTCCCCGTTCTGCTCCTGGCCCTTCTCTTCCTCACCGCCGTCTACCTCTTCGGCTTCTTCTACGCCGGGGCCCGCTGGCTGGAGGGGGTGCCCCTCATCAAGGTGGCCCGCTGGCTTTCCTACCACGTGCCCGGGGTCCTGGTGCAGGTCTTCCCCATCGCTTTGGTCACCACCACGGTCCTGGTCTTCGGCAGGCTTTCCGCGGAAGGGGCCCAGTTCGCCCTCCTCTCCGGGGGGGTTCCCCTTTGGCGGGCGGCCCTGCCCCTTCTTGGGATAGGCGCTTTGCTGAGCGGGGTGGCCCTTTACCTCCAGGAGAGGCTGGTCCCCCACTACAACGAAAAGGTGCGGGTGGCCTGGTGGGACGAGATCCACACCCAAGGGGCGGGGCTTTTCCGCCTAAAGGGCCTACAGATCCCCATCGGCCAGGGGCGTAGCCTCTACTTTGAGGACTTTGACATGGGGACAAAGGAGATGGTGGGGGTGCGCATCGCCTCCTTCCGAGGGGAGGAGGGCACCTTCCTCTTCGCCGAGCGGGGAAGCTGGGAGGACAAGGTGATCACCTTAAGGGATTACCGTTTCTACCGCATAGACTTCGGTGAGGTCCCCGGGCTGGAAACCGCCCGGGACCTCCTGGCCCAGACCCGAAAGGTATTCCGGGTGGTAAGCCAGGGAAAGGTGCTGGAGGTGGAGTCCGACCTCTCCCGGGCCCGGGCCATCGCCGACTACGCGGACACCTTCAGCTTCGGGCAGGATAGCCTTTCCCAGGCCTGGGCCAAGATCCAAGACCCCTTCTTGGCCCCCTTGGAGAAGTGGCGGGCCCGGCTGGAGTTCCACTCCAAGCTGGCCCTGCCCCTGGCCAACCTGGTCCTGGTCCTCCTGGCCGCGGCCATGGCCCTGAGGTACGGCCGGAGCACCGGGCTTGCCTTGGGCCTAAGTGTGGTCCTGGCCCTGGGGTACTACGGGGCCTTCTTCCTGGGCCGCTCCCTGGCAGGGATTGGGGCCCTTGCCCCGGAGGCGGGGGCCTGGGGGGCGAACCTCCTCTTCCTCCTTCTGGGCGTGAGGGCCCTAAGGTAAAAGCGCACCCCCCTGGGCTTCCCCAGGGGGGTTCCTGGTGGAGCCGAGGGGATTCGAACCCCTGACCTCCTCAATGCCATTGAGGCGCGCTCCCAACTGCGCCACGGCCCCAAGCAACGCCTATGGTACCGAGGGAAGGGCGGTTTGTCAACGGGGCCAAAGGCCGATCAAAAGGGCTAAGGCCACGAAGATGACCCCCAGGATGACGGTGAGGCGGTAAAGCCCCCCGGTGACCCCGCGGGCGGAGAAGAGATCCGCGGAAGCCCCCATGAGGTCCCCGGCGCCCTGCTTGGGCTCCTGCACCAGGACCAGGTAGACCAAAAGCCCCGCCACGCCCAGGTAAAGAAGGATGACCAAGGTGTAAAGGAAGTCCATACCCCTACCACTTTAGCGCGGAGCGAAGGGCGTGTCCACCCGGGCGCGGTATAAAGAGGTGTGGAGCTTGCCGAGATCCATGCCGCCTACCGGCGCATCCGCCCCCACATCCACCGCACCCCCCTCCTCACCTCGAGGCTCTTGGATGAGCTACTGGGCAAGCGCCTGCTTCTAAAAGCCGAGCACCTGCAGAAGACGGGAAGCTTCAAGGCCCGGGGAGCGCTTTCCAAGGCCCTGGCCCTGGAAAACCCCAAGGGGCTTCTTGCGGTGAGTAGCGGCAACCACGCCCAGGGGGTGGCCTACGCCGCCCGGATCCTGGGGGTCAAGGCCCTCATCGTCATGCCCGAGGAAGCAAGCCCCTTTAAGAAGGAGGCGGCCCGGGCCTACGGGGCCCAGGTGGTGGACCAGGGGGTCACGGTGGAAAACCGGGAGGAGGTGGCCAGGGCCCTCCTGGAGGAAACCGGCTACGCCTTCATCCACCCCTTTGACGATCCCTTGGTCATGGCCGGCCAGGGCACCGCCGGGCTGGAGCTCATGGCCCAGGCGGGGGAGATGGGCCTTTTCCCGGAGGCGGTTCTGGTCCCGGTGGGGGGAGGAGGGCTCATCGCCGGGGTAGCCACGGCGGTGAAGGCCTTCTCCCCAAGCACCCTGGTCCTGGGGGTGGAGCCGGAAGGGGCGGACGACGCCCGAAGGAGCCTGGAAAAGGGTGAGATCGTGCGCCTCTCCCAGGCCCCCCAAACCCGGGCGGACGGGGTAAGGACCCTGGCTTTGGGCCAGCACACCTTCCCCATCCTGAAGAGGAAGGTGGACGCCATCCTCACCGTGAGCGAGGAGGCCATCCTGGAGGCCGAGGGCCTCCTCTTCACCCGCACGAAGCAGGTGGTGGAGCCCACCGGGGCCCTGCCCCTGGCGGCGGTGCTGGAGCATGGGGAAAGGCTTCCTCAGGTTCTGGCCCTCCTCCTCTCGGGGGGAAACCGCGGGTTTCCCGCCCTCCCCTAGGGCGGGGCTTATCCTTGAAAATTTGACATCGCGATGCTATATTTTCAAGGGTGATCCCCCGCCGCCTGCAACCGGTCCTCGAGGAGCGCCTAGGCCAGGTACCCGTGGTGGTGCTCACGGGAGCCCGGCAGGTGGGAAAGACCACCCTGGCCTTGGCGGTGGGGGATCGGCTTGGGGCCTTGTACCTGGACCTCGAGTCGGAAAGGGACAGGGGGAAGCTTGCGGCCCCGGAGCTCTACCTGGAGGACCATCTGGACCGCCTGGTCATCCTGGACGAGGTGCACCGGATGCCCGAGCTTTTCCCCGTCCTGAGGAGCCTGGTGGACCGGGCCCGGCGAAGGGGAAAGAGGTCCGGCCTCTACCTCCTCCTAGGGTCCGTGTCCCCGGAGGTTTCCCGCCAGGCAGGGGAAAGCCTGGCGGGCCGGGCCAGCTACCTGGAACTCTCCCCCCTGGATCCCCTGGAGGTGGACCCCAAGGAGCTGGAGCGCCTCTGGCTCCGGGGGGGCTTCCCCGAAAGCTTCCTGGCGCCAAGCGACGCCCAAAGCCTCCGCTGGCGGCAGGATTTCCTCCGCACCTACACGGAGCGGGAAATCCCCGCTTTGGGCGGCAGGTTGCCCGCGGAAACCCTACGCCGCCTCCTCACCATGCTGGCCCACCTCCAGGGCGAAACCCTCCGCCTCTCCCGCCTGGCGGGCAACCTGGGGCTGGACGGCAGAACCGTAAGCCGCTATCTGGACCACCTGGCGGACCTCTACCTCTTAAGGAGGCTTCCCCCTTACGAGGCCAATGTGGGCAAACGCCTGGTAAAAAGCCCCAAGCTTTACCTCCGGGATAGCGGCCTGGTCCACGCCCTCCTCGGCATCCACGACCGGGAAAGCCTCCTGGGCCATCCCGTGGTGGGGGCAAGCTGGGAAGGTTTCGTGGTGGAAAACCTGCTGCGGGTAGCACCGGAAGGGGCCTTAGGCTTTTTCTACCGCACCCATGCGGGGGCGGAAATCGACCTCCTCCTCCTCTTCCCCACGGGGACCCTGTGGGCCGTGGAGGTGAAGCGAAGCCTGGTACCCAAGCCCTCCCGGGGATTCCATCAGGCCCTGGCGGACCTCAGGCCCCAGGCTGCCTTTGTGGTGTACCCAGGGGAGGAAGCCTACCCGCTGGCCCCAGGAATCCTGGCCACCCCTTTACCCCAGTTGATGCGGCGGCTTTGGAGCCTGGCCACCCAAGGCGGGACTTCTTTCCCTGGAAAGGCGGAGTAAGCTTAGCCCGTGATCGTCAAGGAAGCGCTTCTACCCATAGAGGAAGTGGCGGGCAAGCTGGGCCTAAGCCGGGATAGGCTCTACCTCTACGGCCCCCACATGGCCAAGGTCCTGGGGGAGCCCCCTAAGGCCAAAGGGAAGCTGATCCTGGTCACCGCCATCACCCCCACCCCGGCCGGGGAGGGCAAGACCACCACCGCCATCGGCCTGGTGGACGCCCTATGGCGGCTTGGGAAAAGGGCGGCCTTGGCCCTGAGGGAGCCCTCCTTGGGCCCGGTTTTCGGGGTGAAGGGCGGGGCCACGGGAGGCGGCCGGGCCCGGGTGGAGCCCCGGCACGAGATCAACCTGCACTTCACCGGGGACTTCCATGCGGTGACCAGCGCGGTCAACCTCCTGAACGCCCTCCTGGACAACCACCTGCACCAGGGAAACGAGCTCGGGATCGACCCCAGGCGCATCGAGCTCAAGAGGGCCATCGACATGAACGACCGGGCCTTAAGGCACATCGTCCTGGGCCTGGGGGGCAAGGCCCACGGGGTGCCCCGGGAGGGAGGGTTTGAGCTCACCGTGGCCAGCGAGGTCATGGCCCTCATGAGCCTGGCCCGGGACTTCAAGGACTTAAAGAAGCGCCTGGGAAGGATCCGGGTGGGCTTCACCTACGGGGGGAAGCCCGTCTACGCCCAGGACCTGGGGGCGGTGGGGGCCATGGCCGCCCTTTTACGGCAGGCCTTCCTCCCCAACCTGGTGCAGACGGCGGAGGGGAACCCCGCCTTCATCCACATGGGGCCTTTCGGCAACATCGCCCACGGCACCAACTCCCTGAGGGCAAGCCTCTTCGCCTTGGGCCTGGCGGACTACGTGGTGCAGGAGGTGGGGTTTGCCACGGATCTCGGCATGGAGAAGTTCATGAACGTGGTGGCCCGCACCACGGGCCTGGTCCCCGAGGCGGTGGTGCTGGTGGCCACCCTCCGGGCCCTCCGCTACCACGGGGGGCAGGATGCCTACGAGATGCCGGACCCCCAGGCGGTGGTGAGGGGCCTCGCCAACCTGGAAAAGCACGTGGAGAACGTGGAGGTATTCGGCTTCAAGCCGGTGATCGCCCTGAACCGCTTCCCCACGGACGCCGAGGAGGAGATCGCCCTGGTGCGGGAGTTCGCCCGGGAACGCGGCCTGCCCTTCGCCCTAAGCGAGGTCTACGCCAAAGGGGGGGAAGGGGGGTTGGAGCTGGCGGAGAGGGTCCTCGAGGCCCTCTCCCTGCCCCACGCCTACCGGCCCCTCTATCCCCTGGAGATGCCCCTCGAGGACAAGGTGGAAACCATCGCCACCCGCATCTACGGGGCGGAGGGGGTGGAGTGGAGCGAGGAGGCCAAGAAAGCCCTCAAGGCCGCCAAGAAGGAGGGGTGCGAGGCCCTCCCCGTGGTCATGGCCAAAGCGGCCACCTCCCTTTCCGACAACCCCAGGCTCCGGGGAAGGCCCCAAGGCTTTAGGGTGCGGGTCACGGACCTGAGGTGCCGGTTTGGGGCGGGGTTCGTGGTGGTCTACATGGGAGGGATCGAGACCCTGCCCGGCCTGCCCAAGGTACCCCAGGCCCTGGGGATCGACGTGGACGAGGAGGGGAACATCCGGGGGATGGACTACTAAAATCACCCCACCCTGGCTTCGCCAGGGTGGGGACCCCAGTTCGGAAACGCAAGGGCCGGGCTATACCCCGTACCCGTCCGCCCGCTGCTTCTCCACGGGAAGCCCCGTGGCCCCGTGGAAGGCCTCCACCTCCTCCAGGAAGCGGCGGAAGAGGTAGAGGGCGTCGTGGGGCCCGGGGGCGGCCTCGGGGTGGTACTGCACGGAGAAGACGGGATAGCGGGCGTGGGCCATGCCCTCGAGGGTCCCGTCGTTCAGGTTGATGTGGGTGGGCCTGAACTCCTTCAGGGAGTCGATGTCCACCGCATAGCCGTGGTTCTGGCTGGTGATCTCGATCTTCCCGGTGAGGAGGTTCTTCACCGGGTGGTTGGCCCCCCGGTGGCCGAACTTCATCTTGTAGGTGCGCCCCCCCGCGGCCAGGGCCAGGAGCTGGTGCCCCAGGCAGATGCCGAAGGTGGGAAGTAGCCCCATGAGCTTCCAGATGGTCTCGTGGGCGTAGCGGGGCATGGAGGGGTCCCCGGGGCCGTTGGAGATGAGAAGCCCGTGGGGCTCCAGGGCCATGATCTGGCTCGCCGGGGTTTTCCCCGGCACCACCAGGATCTCGAAGCCCAAAGCGGCCAGGTTCTCCACGATGGCGTGCTTGATACCGAAGTCCATGACCACGATGCGCCGCCCCGACTTCAGGGTGGGCCAGGCGTAGGGCAAGGGGGTGGAGACCTCGGGGGTCATGTCCCGCCCGTCGATGTCCGTCCAGGCCTTGGCCTCCTGGCGGAGGGCCTCGAGCTCCTCGGGGGTGAAGGCGTGCTGGGGATCCCCGAAAAGGCTGGCGTGGGCGATGGTACCCTTGAGCACCCCCCCTTCGCGGATCTTGCGCACCAGGGCCCGGGTGTCGATCCCCTCGATCCCCACCACCCCGTAGAACTCCATGAACTCCTTAAGGGTCTGCTGGGCCCTGGGGTTGGAGGCGATGCGGCTGAACTCCTTGGCCACGAAGCCCTTCACCCAGGGGCGGTTGGACTGCATGTCGTAGACGTTGACCCCGTAGTTGCCCTGGTGGGGGTAGGTCATGACCACGATCTGCCCGTGGTAGCTGGGATCGGTCATGATCTCCTGGTAGCCGGTCTGGGCGGTGTTGAAGACCACCTCCCCCACCGTCTTCCCCCGGGCCCCGAAGGCGTAGCCGTGGTAGACGGTGCCGTCCTCCAGGACCAAAACCGCCCGTTCCTTCACTCCAGCCATTCCTCCTCCTCAATCCCGGCTTGTTTGAGGATGCGCTTCAAAAGGTCCACGCTGATCTCACCCCGATGGGGATTGGGCAGGATCAAGCGCACGGAACCCCGCACCATGAATTGGTGCCGACCCCCCGTGTAAGGCCCAGCAAATCCCAAAGCTTTAAGCCTCGCCACCAGCTCCCTCCGAGAAACAGGCCTAAGCCGCCTCGCCATGGGGCAGTTCGATGCGGACCTCGCCCAGGGGCGGAGGGGTTTCACCCCGGGAAAGCAGGAAGAGAAGCCAGTCCTCGAGGGCCGCCTGCAGGTTGGCCTCGCATTCTCTTAGGCTTTTGCCCGTGGCCCATACCCCGGGCAGGTCCGGAACCTCCCCATAGTAGGGCTCCTCGTCCTGGATGAGCTCGTAGCGGGCCCGGGCCATGGCCTCCTCCAAGTAGCGGGTCAAGGTGCCCATCCCATCCATTCTAGCCGCCAAAGGCCCCCGGGGAAAGGTGCTTGATGACGGCGATCTCCCGGCAGTTCTCGTAGAAGGGGCAGGCGTTGCACTCGCTCCACACCTTGGGGGGCAGGGCCTCCCGGGTGGTGACCTGGTAGCCCAAGGAGCGGAAGAAGCCCACCTGAAGCGTCCAGGCGAAGACCCGGGGTAGGCCCAGATCCCGGGCCTCCCGCTCCGCTCCCAGGACCAACCAGCGCCCAAGCCCTTCCCCCTGCCTGCTGGGGTGCACCGCCAGGCCCCTGATCTCCGCCAGATCCCGCCAGAGCACGTGCAGGGCCACGGTGCCCACGATGTTCCCGTCCTCGTCCTCGAGGACCTGGAAGTCGCGGATGTTCTCGTAGAGGTGGCTGTGGCTCCTGACCAGCATCAGGCCCTTCTCCGCCCAGTAGCGGATGAGCCAGTAGATGGCGTCCACATCGCTCAGCCTGGCCTTCCTGAGCTCCACCCCCGCCTGGCGCCGCACCTCGGGCAGGGTAACCGTGGAGAGTTCGATTCCTGTCTCAAGCAAGGCCCACCTCCTTCTTGGCCTCCTGGATCCTCTCCCGCACCGCCTCGGGGGCCGTGCCCCCGAAGGAATTGCGCCGATGGATAGCGGATTCCAGCTGGAGAAGCGGCAGGGCATCCTCGGCGAAGAGGGGGTGGTGGGCCCTGAGCTCCTCCAGGGTCAGGTCCTTCAAGGCCCTTCCCTCCTCCACAAGCCTTCGCACCAGGCGCCCCACCACGTGGTGGGCCTCCCGGAAGGGAAGCCCCTTTTCCGCCAGGTAGTCGGCGAGCTCCGTGGCCAAGGCATAGCCCTCCTCCGCCGCCCGCCACATCCTCTCCCGCCGCCACCTAAGCCCAGGAAGAAGGGCGGTGAGGAGCTTAAGGCTATCCCGGTAGGTGGCGAGGGCATCCAGAAGGGGTTCCTTGTCCTCCTGCAGGTCCTTGTTGTAGGCGAGGGGCAGGCCCTTCACCACGGTGGAGAGGGCCACCAGGGCCCCTAAGACCCTTCCCGCCTTGGCCCGGATGAGCTCCAGGATGTCCGGGTTCTTCTTCTGGGGCATGATGGAAGAGCCGGTGGCGAAGGCATCCGGGACCTCCACGAAGGCGAACTCCTCGGTGCTATAGAGGATGAGTTCCTCCGCCATCCGGGAGAGGTTCAGCATGCCGATGTTGAGAGCGGAAAGCACCTCCAGGGCGAAGTCCCGGCTCGCCACCGCATCCAAGGAGTTCCGCATGGGAGCGGAAAAGCCAAGCTCCCGCGCGGTGTAGTGGCGGTCTATGGGGAAGCCCGTCCCCGCCAGGGCCGCAGCCCCCAGGGGGCTTTCGTTAAGGCGCTCCCTGGCGTCCCTCAGCCTTCCCGCATCCCGGAGAAGCATCTCGTAGTAGGCCAAAAACCAGTGGGAAAGCAAGATGGGCTGGGCCCGCTGCAGGTGGGTGTAGCCGGGAAGGACGTAAAGGGGCTCGAGGTGCCGCTCGGCCTCCCGCACCAGAACCCGGCGCAGGTCCAGAAGGAGGGAGAGAAGCTCGTCTATGGCCCCCCGCAGGAAAAGCCGGAGATCGGTGGCCACCTGGTCGTTCCGGCTCCTCGCCGTGTGGAGCTTGCCCCCGGGTGGACCCACGAGTTCGATGAGGCGGGCCTCCAGGTTCATGTGCACGTCCTCAAGCTCCTCCCGCCAGGGGAAGGTGCCCGCCTCGATCTCCCGCTCGATCTGGTCCAGGCCCTCGAGGATGGCCCTTAGCTCCTCCTCGGTGAGAAGGCCCACCCGGTGGAGCATCTGGGCGTGCACCCGGTTCTGCCAGAGGTCCTCCCGCCAAAGGGCCCGGTCGAAGGAAAGGGAGGCGTTGAAGCGGGCCGCCAGCTCGCTTGGGCCCTCGGCGAAGCGGCCACCCCAGGTCCTATGCGCCATGGCCCTTCCCTTCCCCCTCGTTCCCTGACGGCAAAGCCTCCACCAAGGCCCGTACCCTGAGCCTTAGGGCGTTGATCCGGATGAAGCCCTCGGCGTCCTTCTGGTCGTAGCCCCCGAGCTCGTCGAAGGAAACCAGGTCCTTCTGGTAGAGGCTTTTGGGGGCCTTCCTCCCCACCACGTAGACGTTTCCCTTGTAGAGCTTCAGCCGGGCCACCCCGGTGACCGCCTGGGCCACGTGGTCGAAGTAGGCCTGGAGGGCCTCTCGCTCCGGGGCGTACCAGAAGCCGTAGTAGACGAGCTCGGCGTACTTGGGGGCAAGCTGGTCCCGCTGGTGGAGCACCTCCCGGTCCAGGGTGAGGCTTTCCACCGCCCGGCGGGCGTGGTAGAGGATGGTCCCCCCCGGGGTTTCGTAGACCCCCCGGGACTTCATGCCCACGAAGCGGTTCTCCACCAGGTCCACCCGGCCCACCCCGTGGCGGCCCCCGATCTCGTTGAGCCTTTGCAGCAGGGCTGCCGGGGAGAGCCTTTCCCCGTTCACCGCCACGGGATCCCCCCGCTCAAACTCCACCTCCACGTACTCCGGGGCATCGGGGGCTTCCTCGGGGTCCACGGTCATGCGGAACATCCCCTTGGGGGGTTCGGCCCAGGGGTCCTCGAGGACCCCTCCCTCGTAGGAAATATGCAGGAGATTGGCGTCCATGGAATAAGGTTTCTCCTGGGTCACGGGAACGGGGATGCCGTGGGCCTCCGCATAGGCGATCATCTCCTGCCGGCCCTTAAAGCTCCACTCCCGCCAGGGGGCGATCACCCGGATGCCGGGCTTCAGGGCGTAGGCGGTGAGCTCAAAGCGCACCTGGTCGTTGCCCTTGCCCGTGGCCCCGTGGGCGATGGCCTCCGCCCCTTCCTCCTCGGCGATCCTCACCAGGTACTTGGCGATGAGGGGCCGGGCGATGGAGGTGCCGAGGAGGTAGTACCCCTCGTACACCGCGCCCGCGCGGAACATGGGGAAGACGAAGTCCCGCACGAACTCTTCCCTTAGGTCCAGGGCGATGGCCTTGGAGGCCCCGGTCCTGAGGGCCTTTTGCCGGGCCTCCTCCACCTCCTCCCCCTGGCCGATGTCCGCGGTGAAGGCGATGACCTCGGCCTTGTAGGTTTCCTTGAGCCACTTGAGGATGATGCTGGTATCCAGCCCGCCGGAGTATGCCAGGACGATCTTCATGCCAACCCCTAGTCTACCCCCTCGAGGGGGGTATGCATAAGTATACAATCCCTGGCCAGGCAGGTCCTAGCCAGGGGTTCAACGGATGGATCACAGGTGGATGGCCTTTTCCCAGGCGGCCAGGGCGGCTTCCTTGAGGATCTCGGAGAGGGAGGGATGGGCGTGGGGGGCCCGGCCCAGGTCCTCCGCGCTGGCCTTGAAGAAGATGGCCAAGGCCGCCTCGGCCAGGACATCCCCCACCCGGGCCCCAATCCCGTGGACCCCCAGGATGCGGTCGGTCTTGGCGTGGGCCAGGACCTTGACGAAGCCCTCCGTCTCCCCCATGGCCCGGGCCCGGCCCGAGGCGGAGTAGGGGAAGCGGCCCACCTTATAGGGGATCCCTTTGGCCTTGAGCTCCTCCTCCGTGTACCCCACCCCCGCCACCTCGGGGTGGGTGTAGACCACGCTGGGGATGGCCAGGTAGTCCACGTGGCCGTACCCCTTGGCCATGTGCTCCACGGCGGCGATCCCCTCCTCGCTGGCCTTGTGGGCCAGCATGGGCCCCGGCACCACATCCCCGACGGCGTAGATGTGGGGGACGCGGGTCCTGAGGTGCTCGTCCACGGGGATCCGCCCCTTCTCGTCGGTGGCAAGGCCTGCCCTTTCCAGGTCCAGGCCCTCGGTGTAGGGCCTGCGGCCCACGGCGAGAAGCACCCTATCGGCGGTGAGGACCTCTCCCCCCTCCAGCTCCACCCGGGCCCCCCGGCCCTCGGGGCGCACCGCCTTCACCTTGACCCCGGTGCGGATCTCAAGCCCCTCCTTCCGGAAGACCTTCTCCGCCGCCCTGGATAGCTCGGCGTCCAGGGTGGGGAGGATGCGGTCCAGGTACTCCAGGATGAGGACCTCCGCCCCCAGGCGATGCCATACCACCCCGAGCTCCAAGCCGATGACCCCGCCCCCCACCACGATGAGGCGGCCCGGCACCTCCGGGAAGGAAAGGGCCTCGGTGGAGGTCACCACCCGCTTTCCATCCACCTCCGCCCAGGGGGGGATGAGGGGGGCACTCCCCGTGGCGATGAGGAAGTAGCGGGCGGAAAGCTCCTCCCCGGTTTCCTCCACCAAAACCTTCCGGTCCGAGAGGAAGCGGGCCCTTCCCAGGTGGCGGATGATGCCGTTTTTCTTGAAGAGGAACTCGATCCCCTGGGCGTTGGCCTGGACCACCTTGTCCTTGTGGGCGAGAAGGGCGGGGAGGTCCACCTCGAGGCCCTGCACCCTAGCCCCGATCAAGCCCTTTTTCACCTCGTAGATGCGCTCGGTGGTTTCCAAAAGGGCCTTGGAGGGAATGCACCCCACCCTTAAGCAAGTGCCCCCCAGGGCCTTCTCCTTCTCCACCACCCCCACCCTCATCCCCAGCTGGGCGGCCCGGATGGCGGCCACGTACCCCCCGGGCCCCGCCCCGATCACCAACAGGTCGTAGGCCTCCACGCTAAACCTCCAGCATCAGGCGCACGGGGTTTTCCACCAGCTCCTTGACCCGCCTCAGGAAGGTCACCGCCTCCCGGCCGTCCACGATGCGGTGGTCGTAGGAAAGGGCCAGGTACATCATGGGCCGGATCACCACCTGCCCCTCCCGGACCACGGGCCTTTCCTGGATGGCGTGCATGCCCAGGATGCCCACCTGGGGTGGGTTGAGGAGGGGGGTGGAGTTGAGGGAGCCGTACACCCCCCCGTTGGTGATGGTGAAGGTGCCCCCCATGAGCTCCTCGGGCTTCAGCTTCTTGGTGCGGGCCCTTTCGGCGAAGTCCGCGATCTGGCGCTCGATCTCGGCGAAGGAAAGCCGGTCGGCATCCCGGATGACCGGCACCACCAGCCCCTCTCCCCCGCCCACGGCCACCCCGATGTCGTAGTAGCGGTGGTAGAGGATGGTGTTGTCCCGGATCTCGGCGTTGAGCTCGGGGATCTCCTTGAGGGCCTGGACCACCGCCTTCACGAAGAAGCTCATGAAGCCCAGCTTCACCCCGTGCTTCTTCTGGAAGGCCTCCCCGAGCTCCTTCCTCAAGGCGATGATGGCGGACATGTCCGCCTCGTTGAAGGTGGTGAGCATGGCGGTGGTCTGCCGCACCATGAGGAGCCTCTCCGCGATGCGGCGGCGCAAGGGGCTCATGGGCACCGCCTCGCTCACCCGCCAGGGGCGGTCGGCCGGGGGTTGGGCGGGAAGCGGCGCGGGCTCCGGCATCCGGGGGGGCACCGCCTGGGGCGGGGCCTGCTTGGCCCTCTCCTCCAGGTGGCGCTCCACGTCCTCCTTGAGGATCCGCCCGCCCAGGCCCGTGCCCACCACCTCCCCTGGGGATACCCCCGCCTCCCGCAAAACCCGCTCCGCGGCGGGCATGGCCAGGGGCTCCTGGGGCTCGGGTGCCTGGGGTACCGCGGCCTCGGGCTCAGGCCGGGGAAGCCCCTCCCCCGAGGCCTTAAGGAGGGCGATGGCCTCCCCCACCCTGGCGGTTTCCCCGGTGCGCTTCAGGATCCGCTCCAGGGTTCCCGCAAAGGGGGCGGGGAGCTCCAGGGTGGCCTTGTCGGTGATGAGCTCCACCAGGGGCTCATCCTGGGCAAAGCCTTCCCCTTCCTTCTTCAGCCAGGCGCCGATCTCCACTTCCACGATGGACTCGCCCACGGAGGGCACTTTCAGTTCCTGCACCGTCTACCTCCTCACTTAAAGGCTTCCTCAAGAAGCGCTTCCTGCTCCTCTTTGTGCACCTTGGAGGAACCCACGGCGGGGCTTGGGGACTCCGGCCGGGCCACCACGCTGAAGGGGTGGCCGTAGATCTCCCCGCAGAAGCGGGCGGAGAGGTACCACCAGGCCCCCTGGTTCACCGGTTCCTCCTGGACGTAGACCACCGGGGTCTTCTTGGGGTAGAAGCCCAGGGCCTCCTTGAGCTCGGCCTCGGGGAAGGGGTAGAGGAGCTCAAGCCGCACCAGGGCCACGTCCTCCGCCCCCACCTCCCTCCGCTTTTGCAGGAGGTCGTAGTAGACCTTCCCCGAGGTGAGAAGGACCTTCCTGGCCCCCTTGACCCTCTCGGGGATGACCTTCTGGAAGCGCCCCTGGGCAAGCTCCTCCAGGCTGGAGACCACCTCGGGGTGGCGGAGGAGGCTTTTGGGGGTGAGGACCACGAGGGGCTTGCGGATGGGGCGCTTCACCTGGCGGCGGAGGAGGTGGAAGAACTGGGCGGGGGTGGTGGGGTAGGCCACCTGGAGGTTGTCCTTGGCCCCAAGCTGCAGGAAGCGCTCCAGCCGGGCGGAGGAGTGCTCGGGGCCCTGGCCCTCGAGGCCGTGGGGCAGGAGGAGGACCAGGCCGGAAAGCCGGTTCCACTTAGCCTCGGCGCTGGCCAGGAACTGGTCGATGTAGACCTGCGCCACGTTGACGAAGTCCCCAAACTGGGCCTCCCAGAGGACCAGGGCCTCGGGGTAGTCCAGGCTGTACCCGTACTCAAACCCCAGCACCCCGGCCTCGGAGAGGGGGGAGTTGTAGATCTCCACCTCCGCCTGCCCCTCGGCCAGGTGCTGCAAGGGGATGTAGGGCCTTCCCGTCTGGTAGTCGTACAGGGCGGCGTGGCGCTGGGTGAAGGTGCCCCTTAGGGCATCCTGCCCCGTGAGGCGCACCCGGTGCCCCTCGGCAGCCAAGGAGGCGAAGGCCAAGGCCTCGGCCGCCGCCCAGTCCAGGGGGCGCTTGGCCTCGGCCATCTCCTTTCGGGCCTCGAGGAACCGCTTCAGCTTGGGATGCACCTGGAAGCCCTCGGGCACGGTGCTCAGGCGGAGAAGGAGTTCCTTTAGCGCCTCCAGGGGCACCCCGGTATCCACCTCGGGCACCAGGTGGTCGGGCCCGCCCACGTACCCCTGCCAGATGCCGGAAAGCCCGTGGGGCACCACGGGGCCCGGCTCCGCCTTGACCCGGGCGAACTCGCTCTCCAGGTTCGCCAGGTAGGCTTCCTCCTTGGCTTTAAGCTCCCCTTCCGCCACCACCCCTTCGGCAAGGAGCCTCTCCGCATAGACCCTCCAGGGCTCGGGCTTTTTGGAGATGAGGGCGTACATGGAGGGCTGGGTGAAGGTGGGCTCGTCCGTCTCGTTGTGGCCCCGGCGGCGGTAGCCCACCAGGTCGATGACCACGTCCTTGCCGAAGCGCTGGCGGTACTCCAGGGCCAGGCCCAGCACGAACCAGAGCTCGTCCAGGGCCTCGGCGTTCACGTGGAAGACGGGAGCCCCCACCATCTTGGCGATGTCCGTGGGGTAGCGGCAGGAGGTGTACTCCTCGGGCAGGGTGGTGAAGCCCAGCTGGTTGTTGGCCACCACATGGAGGGTCCCTCCCACCCGGTAGCCGGGAAGCCGGGAGAGGTTCAGGGTCTCCTGGACGATGCCCTCCCCGATGAAGGCCGAGTCCCCGTGGACCAGGATGGCCAGGCCCCTCTTCCGCTCCCGGTCGCCGAAGCGGTCCTGCTTGGCCCGAAGCCTCCCCAGGGTCACGGGGTTCACGAACTCCAGGTGGCTGGGGTTGAAGTTGAGGGAAACGTGCACCTTCCCGTAGGGGGTGGTGAGGTCGTTGGAGAAGCCCAGGTGGTACTTCACATCCCCCGAGTAGCCCTCGGGGAAGATCTCCTCGAACTCGCGGAAGATGCGCTCAAAGGGCTTGCCCACCACGTGGGCCAGAACGTTGAGCCGCCCCCGGTGGGCCATGCCCAGGACCACCTCCCTGACCCCGTGGCGGGCGGCTTCCTCCACCGCCTCTAAGAGAAGGGGAACCAGGCTTTCCAGGCCCTCGAGGCTGAAGGTCTTGGCCCCCAGGTACTTGCGTTGCAGGAAGGCTTCAAAGAGGCTCGCCTGCATGAGGCGCTCCAGCATGCGCCGGCGCACCTCGCGGGGAGGCTTGGGCCAGGGGGCCTCGATGCGGGAAAGAAGCCAGGCCCGCTCCTCGGGCTCGGTATGGACCACCTCAAACCCCACCGGGCCCAGGTAAACCTCCTCCAGGCGGCCCAAGAGGTCCCCCAGGGTGGGGGCGCCGAAGAAGGGGGGAAGGGACCTAAAGAGATCCTCCCGGGAAAGGCCGTGGGCCTCCAGGGAAAGCTCCTTGGGCCTAGGCCGCTCCCGCCCCAAGGGGTCTATGCGGGCCGCCAGGTGACCAAGCTCCCTGTAGGCCTGAACCAGGCGCTCCACCTTGAGGAGGAAGGCCAGGTCCACCGCCTCGGCCAGGGGAGCGGGGGTGGCTCGTCGGCCGTCCTCGAGGGGTTCTCTTCGGGAACCCTCCAGGGCGAGGGCGGAAAAGTAGCGGCGCCACTCCTCCGGCAGGGAGAAGGGATCCTCCAGATAGGCCCGGTAGAGGGCCTCCAGGTAGCCTTGGCTTTCCAACGTGAGCTCCATCCTACCTCCCAAGAAGGGGGCGTATACCCCCTTCATCTACGCTACACCAAAAAGCGGTGTAGGTGCTTTAGGACCTTTACAATAGGGCCATGGTCCTGAAGGAGAGACAGGAAGGCGTCCTTATCCTCAGCCTAAACCGGCCGGAAAAGCTGAACGCCATAACCGGTGCCCTGCTGGACGAACTCTACCAAGTCCTAAAGGAGGCCCAGGAAGACCCCGGGGTCCGGGCCCTCCTCCTCACGGGGGCCGGGCGGGCCTTCTGTGCGGGGCAGGACCTGGGGGAGTTCGGGGAGGGCAAGCCCGACTACGAGGCCCACCTCCGCCGCTACAACCGGGTGGTGGAGGCTCTGGCGGGGCTGGAGAAGCCCCTGGTGGTGGCGGTGAACGGGGTGGCGGCGGGAGCGGGGATGAGCCTGGCCCTTTGGGGCGACCTGCGCCTGGCGGCCCTGGAGGCCAGCTTCACCCCCGCCTTCGTGCGCATCGGCCTGGTGCCGGACTCGGGGATGAGCTTTATCCTGCCCCGGCTGGTGGGGTTCGCCAAGGCCCAGGAACTCCTCCTCCTCTCCCCCAGGCTTTCCGCCGAGGAGGCCCAGGCCCTCGGCCTGGTGCACCGGGTGGTGCCGGGGGAAAGGCTTTTGGAGGAGGCCCTGGCCCTGGCCCGGGAGCTGGCCCAGGGGCCCACCCGGACCTACGCCCTCACCAAGAAGCTCCTTTTGGAAACCTACCGGCTTTCCCTCACGGAGGCCCTGGCCCTCGAGGCCATCCTCCAGGGGGAGGCCGGGCGCACCCAGGACCACGAGGAGGGGGTAAGGGCCTTTAGGGAAAAGCGCCCGCCCAGGTTCGTGGGCCGATGATCCGCTACCTCAAGGGCACGGTCCTGAAGAGGGAGGAAGGGGGGTTTCTCCTTTTGGTGAATGGGGTGGGCTTCCTGGTGCAAGCCCCCCAGACCCTTCTGCAAAGCCTCAAAGAGGGCCAGGAGGTGGCGGTCCACACCCATCTTCAGCTCCGGGAGGAGGGCCTGTTTCTTTATGGCTTCCCTGACGAGGAAAGCCTCCTCCTCTTTGAGCTCCTCCTTTCCGTGAGCGGGGTGGGGCCCAAGGTGGCCCTCTCCCTTCTCTCCGCCCTCACCCCCAGGCTTCTGGCCCAGGCCCTGGCCCAGGGGGACCTGCGCCTCCTCACCGCGGCAAGCGGGGTGGGGAAAAGGCTTGCCGAGCGGATCGCCCTGGAGCTCAAGGGGAAGGTGCCCCCAAGCCTCCTCACCGGGCAAAAGGTGGAAAGCCAGGCGGCGGAGGAGGCCATCCTGGCCCTCACCGCCTTGGGCTTCAAGGAGGGCCAGGCCCGGGGGGTGGTCCTGGACCTCCTGGCCAAGCGCCCCTCGGCCAACGCCCAGGAGCTCATCAAGGAGGCCCTGAAGCGGTTGCGCTAGGCTAGAGTTCGTCCAACGCCTCCCTGGGGGTGCGGCGGGCGGCCAGGTAACCCCCCTCCCTCAGAACCAGGGGGAAGAGCACCTCCCAGGGCCCCTCGAGGGCCAAAAGCCCCTCCCCCTGGAAGACCCTCGCCCCCTCGGGCGGGCCTCCCTCCAGGCCGAAGGGGAACAGGGCCAAAAACCCCTCCCCTGGCTCCCCCTCCCCATGGTCCAGGTAAAGGGCCACGGGCTCCAGAAACCCCATGAGGCGGGTGCGGTGCATCTCCCGCCTCAGGGCCTGCAGGGCCTTAAGGTGGGATGCCCCCTGCCAGAGGAGGAAGTCGGCCTCGGGGGAAAGCCCCACCAGGCTGTAGACCCGGAGGAAACCCTCCTTTTCCTGCCAGCGGGCCAGGAACTGGGCGAACTCCTCTTTAAGGTGCTCCTGGTGCTCGGCCTCGAGGCGGCGGAACTCCGGCAAAAGCCTATAGAGGCTAAACCCCCAAAGGCGCGGCATGCCTCACCCCACCTCCAGGAAGCGGGCCAGGGCCTCTTGGCTGAGGCGCTTGCCCACGTAGAAGGGCCCGAACTCGCCAAAGCGGGCGGATACCTCGTCAAAGCGCATCTCGTACACGATCTTCTTGAACTGGATGGGGTCCTCGCTAAAGAGGTCCACCCCCCACTCCCAGTCGTCCAGGCCCTGGGCCCCGCTGATCACCTGCAAGACCTTGCCCTGGTACTTCCTTCCCGTTTCCCCGTGGGCCTTCATGAGCTCCGCCCGCTCCTTGGCGGGGAGGAGGTACCAGTTGTCCTGGCCCTGGCGGCGCTTGTTCATGGGGTAGAAGCAGACGTAGCCCGTCTTGGGCAGCCTGGGGGTCAGGCGGGGCTTGATGTAGGGGGCTTCGGGATCCAAAGGCCCGGTCTGGCTCCCCAGCTCCACCACCGAGTAAAACCCGTAGGCGGGGCTTAGGTAGCGGGCGAAAAGGCTCTTGTTGAGCCTGGCCTCCACCTCCAGGAGGGCATCCAGGCTCTCCCTCAGGTTCAGGAAGAGGAGGTCGGCCTTGTGGGTGATCACCTGGTACACGCCGAAGGACCCCTTGCCCTCCGCCTCTACCTTTTCCCACTCCCCCAGGATTTCCGAAAGCTCCCCCCAGGCGGCCTGCCGTTCCTCCTTGGGGGCGGAGAACCAGGCGGCATGGTCCAGGCGGCGGAAGTCGTGAAGGATGTGCCAGCCCTCGAGGGTAAAGGTGGGCTCAGGAATGTGACCTCCCATGCCCCCAATATACCCGGGGATATACTCCCACCATGGTGGCCCTACACGTAGCCCTCGCCCTCCTTCTGGCCTGGCTTTTAGGCCTCTACGGAGCCAGAGCCCTGAACGCCCTGGGGCGCCTCACCCCCACGGAGCGGGACGACCGCTTCTTCCGGGCCCTCGGCTTCCTCTGGTGGGGGGTGGTGGTCCTCCTGGCCCTGAGCTACCTGGCCCACGCCCTCGCCTGGCCCCTGGAGCCCCTGGCCACCTGGGGGAAGGCCCTCGCCCAGTGGCTGGGAAGCCGGGGCCTGGCCATCCTGGCGGTGATGGGCCTCACCCTGGTGGCCTACCGCCTCGTGCCCCTCCTCCTCGCCCGGCTTCCCGAGCCCGAAGGGGAGCTCACCCGGGAGGCGGTGCGGCGCAAAACCTTAAGGGCGGTGGCGGAGTCGGTGCTAAGGGTAAGCATCGTGGTGATCGGCGGCCTCTTTATGCTCTCCAACCTGGGCTTCAACGTCACCGCCCTCCTGGCGGGGGCCGGGGTGGTGGGCCTGGCCATCAGCTTCGCTGCCCAGAACCTGATCCGGGACTTCATCAACGGATTTTTCATCCTTCTGGAGGATCAGTACGGGGTAGGGGATATCGTGCTCATCAACGGGGTGGGGGGGCAGGTGGAGCGCTTCAACCTGCGCCTCACCGTGCTCCGGGACCTGGAGGGCCGGGTCCACTTCATCCCCAACTCCGAGGTCCGCCAGGTGACGGTCCTCACCCAGGAGTGGAGCCGGGCGGTGGTGGACGTGGGCGTGGCCTACAAGGAGGACCTGGACCGGGTTTTGGAGGTATTCCGAGACGAGGTGGCCCGCTTCCACCAGGACCCGGAGTGGCAAGACCGGTTCACCGAACCCCCGGAGGTCCTGGGGGTGCAGGACCTGGGAAACAGCGCCGTGGTCATCCGGGTCCTCTTCAGCACCAAGCCCGCCCAGCAGTGGGCCGTGGCCCGGGAGTTCCGCCGCCGCATCAAAAACCGCCTGGACCGGGAGGGGATCGAGATCCCCTACCCCCACCAGAAGCTCTACTTCGGCGAACCCCTTAGGCTGGAGAAGGGAGCGTAAGGATGCCGGACGTCTACGGAACCATCCTGGAGGCCATCCACCCCCACCTGGGGGCCAGGGCCGAGGCGGTATTGGAGGAGGGGCTAAAACGCCTGGGCAAACGGCCCTCCGAGCTCACCCCAGCGGATGGGGCCCACCTCCTAAAGGGCCTGGTCTACCGCGAGCTCCAGGCCCGCATGCGCCCGGAGGAGGCCAGGCGGTTGGTGGAGGGGGTCCTGGCCAAGATAGAAGGCCAGGGTGCCAGGCTGGCCAAGCTGGAACAGGGCTTGAAGCGCTTCGGGCTCTATGTGGACTGGCCGGAGGTGGCCCGGCTCCGAGCCCTGGTCAACCGCCTGCGCCAGTCCCCGGACCCTGGGCTTCTGGCGGAGGGGGAAGAGCTTTTAGAAGCCCTGGACGAGAAGATGGAGGAGGCCCTCTTGCGCCAGGCCAAGGACCTGGCCCACCTGGAGGAGGCCCTGGAAAGGGTGCGCCACCTGGGAGGGCCCAAGGTGCGGCGGCTGGAAAGCCTGGTGGAAACCATCCGCCAGGCCCAGAAGGAGGGCATCCTGGCCCAGGCGGAGGTGGAGCGGGCCCGGAGCCTGGCCCTGGAGCTAAGGAAGTTCCTGGAGTCCAGCGCCGTCAAGACCCCTACCTTGCCGGAGATCATCTTTGAAACCCAGGAAACCCCCCCGGAGACCCCACCCCAGGCGGAAACGCCCTCCCATCCCTCCGACGTCTTCCTCACCGTGGAGGAAGCCTCCGACCTGGAAGGGGAGCTCGTGGTGGACCTCGAGGCCCTTTCCCAGGAGGCCAGCCAGAGGATCCTGGCCCTGGAGGTGGAGGAGGAGAAGCGCAAGCTGGAAGAGCTCTTAAGCCGCTTCGCCCCCCTGGTGGAACGGGCCACGGTAAGCCCCCTTCTCGCCGAGGTCCAGGCCCTTCTGGATGCGGGCACCCCCGTGGGGGAAAAGCTCAAAGCCCTGGAGGAAGCCTTCCAGGAGGCCGAGAGAAACCTCCGGGCCGAGAAGCGGGCCCGCCTGATCCAGCTTCAGGAGGCCCTGCGCCTCCTCTCCCTGCCCGAGGAAGCCAAGCTCCCCCTAGAGCGGGCCTTGCAGCTGGCGGAGGAAACCCTGGAGGAGGGAGGCTACCCCGACCTCCTTCCCCTGGAGGAGGAGCTCAGGCGCCTGGAGGAGGAGGCCCGGCGCAAGGCGGAGGAGGAAAAGCGCCTCCTCCAGGAAAAGGAAGCCCTGGTGGAGGAGCTAAAGGAAAAGGGCGAGGCCTTCCGCCCCCTCCTGGAAGAACTGAAGGCGCTCCCCCTAGAAGCCCTTCCCCAAAGGCTTCCCGAGGTGCGGGCCCGGTATGCCGAGCTCCTCAAGGCCCAAGGGGAGGAGGCCGCCCTAAGGGCCAAGCTCACCGAGGCGGCTAAGGCCCTGGAGGCCCTAAAGCCCGAGGCCCTGGCCCTGGGCCTAAAGGAGAAGGTGGCCGAGGCGGAAGCCCTCCTGGCCCAGGGGAGCCTTCCCGACCTGGGGTCCTTACGGAAGAGCCTGGAGGAGGCCAAGGCTCAGGCCCGGCAGGAAGCCCTTTTAGAGCTGGGCCGCCTTCAGGCCCTGGCGGAGCGCTTCCGCGGCTTTGGGGGGGAAGGGGTCTTGCGGGCCATCGCCGAGGAAAAGGGCAAGCCCCTCCCCGACCCTACCCCCATTGCCCGGGCCCTGGAGGCCTTAAAGCGGCGGATGGAGGTGAAGCGGGAGGAGCTCACCACCCGCCTCACCGCCTTCTTCCAGGCTTACGCCCGCCTCGAGGGGTTCCAAAGCGAAACGGGCCGCCGCCTAAAGGCCCTTTTACCGGTGCTGAGAAGCGCCCAGGAAAAGCTTCCCCGCCTAGGACCCCAAGGCCTCCTCCAGGTGGAAAGAACCCTAAGCCAGGCGGAGGCCCTTCTCCGGGAACTGGAAAGGGAGCAAGAGGCCGCCAAGGCGGTGCTCCAAGAGATCAGAGAGATCAGAGGCGAGGAGATCGAGGCCCTCCTCGGGGTCTTCGACCAGGGCAGAACCCCGGCCCAGGCAAAGGCGCCGGAGACACCCTCCCCCAAGGTGCTCGAGGCGGACCTCGCCCCCTTGCGCCTTCCCGGGGTGGAGGTGCTGGGCTACCTGGGGGGGGCCTTGCCCCTGCCCAAGGAACCCCTGGAGGCTCTGGTCCAAGCCCTGGACCAGCTGGATAAAAGCCTGGGCCAGACCCGGGGGCCTGCGGCCATCCTCCTGGGGGAAAAGGCCTTGGTCCTGGCCCCCCGCAAGGGCCGCACCCTGGTGGCCCTGCTGGAAAAGACCAGCCTATCCGCCTTCCTCCTGGAACTCACCTCCTAGGGGTGCTACACTGAACAATAGTGGTATCCGTCTCGGCCCTTTGGGAAAAACTTGCACCCCTTCTAGACTACCTCCCGGTGGGAGAGCGGGAAAAGGTGCGGGAGGCCTACCTCTTTGCCGAGGAAGCCCACCGGGGCCAGCTCAGGAGAAGCGGGGAGCCCTACATCACCCACCCGGTGGCGGTGGCGGAGATCCTGGCCTCCTTGCGCATGGACGCGGAGACCGTGATGGCGGGCCTCCTCCACGACACCCTGGAGGACTGCGGGGTGGCCCCCGAGGAGCTGGAAAGGCGCTTTGGGCCAGGGGTGCGCAAGCTGGTGGAGGGGGAGACCAAGGTCAGCAAGCTCTACAAGCTGGCCAACCTCGAGGGGGAGGAGAAACGGGCCGAGGACCTCCGCCAGATGTTCATCGCCATGGCGGAGGACGTGCGCATCATCATCGTGAAGCTGGCGGACCGCCTTCACAACCTCCGCACCCTGGAGCACATGCCCCCCGAGAAGCAAAGGCGCATCGCCCAGGAAACCCTGGAGATCTACGCCCCTCTGGCCCACCGCCTGGGGATGGGGCAGCTGAAGTGGGAGCTCGAGGACCTTTCCTTCCGCTACCTCCACCCCGAGGCCTACCATGCCCTTCTCTCCCGCATCCAGGAGACCCAGGAAGCCCGGGAACGCATCGTTCAAAAGGCCATGGCCATCCTGGAGGAAGCCCTCAGGAAGGATGAGCTCCTCCAGGCCCAGCTTCAGAGCTTTGAGGTGATGGGCCGCCCCAAGCACCTCTACTCCATCTGGAAGAAGATGGAGCGGGAGGGAAAGGCCTTGGAACAAATCTACGACCTTCTCGCGGTCCGGGTCATCCTGGATCCCAAGCCCGCCCTCACGGAGGAAGGGAGGACGTTGAGGGAAAAGCAGGTCTGCTACCACGTCCTGGGCCTGGTCCACGCCCTCTGGCAGCCCATCCCGGGGCGGGTCAAAGACTACATCGCCGTACCCAAGCCCAACGGCTACCAGTCCCTCCACACCACGGTCATCGCCCTGGAAGGGCTCCCCCTGGAGGTGCAGATCCGCACGCGGGAGATGCACCGCATCGCCGAGTACGGGATCGCCGCCCACTGGCTTTACAAGGAGGGCCTCACCGACCCCGAGGAGCTAAAAAGGCGGGTTTCCTGGCTGAAAAGCATCCAGGAGTGGCAGCAGGAGTTTAGCAGCTCCCGGGAGTTCGTGGAGGCGGTGACCCGGGACCTCCTCGGGGGCAGGGTCTTCGTCTTCACCCCCAAGGGGCGGATCATCAACCTGCCCAAGGGGGCTACCCCCGTGGACTTCGCCTACCACATCCACACCGAGGTGGGGCACCACATGGTGGGGGCCAAGGTGAACGGAAGGATCGTCCCCCTCTCCTACGAGCTCCAAAACGGGGAGATCGTGGAGATCCTCACCGCCAAAAACGCCCACCCCTCCAAGGACTGGCTGGAGTTCGCCAGGACCCGCACCGCCAAGAGCAAGATCCGCCAGTACTTCCGCACCCAAGAGCGCCAGGAGACCCTGGAGAGGGGGCAAAGCCTCCTGGAGCGTTACCTGAAGCGCAGAGGCCTTCCCAAGCCCAGCGACAGCCAGCTGGAGGAGGCCGCCAGAAAGCTGGGCCTTACCCCTTCCCCCGAGGAGCTCTACCTGGCCCTGGCCCTAAACCGCCTCACCCCCAAGCAGGTGGCGGAGAAGCTCTACCCCAAGGCCCTTCTCAAGCCGGAAAGGCCCAAGGCACCCCCCAGGAACGAATGGGGAATCCGCCTGGAGCAGGACCTCCAGGCCCCCATCCGCCTGGCCTCCTGTTGCGAGCCCATGAAGGGGGACGCCATCCTGGGCTTCGTCACCCGGGGCCGGGGGGTTACCATCCACCGGGCGGACTGCCCCAACCTGCGCCGCATCCTCCAGGGACCCGAGGCCGACCGGATCATCGGGGCCTACTGGGAGGGGGTGGGGGGCAAGGTGGCCACCCTCGAGGTCCTGGCCCAGGACCGCGCTGGCCTCCTGAGGGACGTGATGCAGGTGGTGGCCGAGGCGGGGAAGAGCGCCTTGGGCTCGGAAACCCGGATCCTCGGACCCCTGGCCCGCATCCGCCTCCGCCTCACCGTGCAGGACGGGGAGCGGGAATCCCTGGTCCAGGCCATAAAGAGCGTGAAAAGCGTGCAGGAGGTGCGCTGGGTCTAGGCGGGCCCGGCTAGAGGAGCCTGACCCACACCTCCCGCATCCTCGGCCCGTCGAACTCCGCCAGAAAAACCTGCTGCCAGCGGCCAAGCCGAAGCCTCCCCCCCTCGGCGGGAAGGAGGAGGTGCACCCCGGTGAGGAGGCTTTTCAGGTGGGCGTGGGAGTTTCCCTCCGCATGCCGGTCCTTGGGATGCACCCTGGGGGCGAGCTCCTCCAGGCGGGCGAGAAGGTCGTGGGCCACATCGGGATCCGCCCCCTCCTGCACGGTAAGGCCACAGGTGGTGTGGGGAACGAAGAGGTACACCAAGCCGGTGTGCCCGGCCAAGACCTCCTCCACCTGGCGGGTGATGTTCACCAAACCTTCCTTGGGGGTGGAAATGCGGATGGCCTTCATCCTTTAAGCATATAGGGCCACGAAGATAGATCCCTTAAGCAAGGGCTTAAGCGTGGCCCTGCCAGGATGGGGTGGTATCAGGCCATGCGGGTGGCCCGCAGGGTAAAGCTCCGTTCCAGGGTGAAGGAGCGGTCCAAATCGCCGAACTCCCCCTGGGCCCAGGCCCAGAGCCCAGGCATGATGCGCTCGTGCACCTCCTCGGGAACCAGCTGGGTGAAGGAGTAAAGCCTTTCCTCCAGGGCCTCGAGGGCCTGGCGGAGGGTGCGCTCCTCCCGCCACTGGACCACCTGCTTGGTCTTGGGCCTAAGGCCAAGCCGCTTTAGGGCTTCCTCCACCTCCTCGAGGCGCTTTCTGTGCAAGCCCCGCACCACCCCCACGCCCTCCGCCTCCACCAGGGAGCGCCACCTTTCCTGGATCAGGCGCTCCTCCTCCGCCTCCATCTCATCCCAGCCTTCCAGAAGCACCCCCCCAGGCTTCAGCACCCTCAGGGCCTCCGCCAGGGCCTTGGGCCAGTCGGGGAGGAGGTGCCAGAGGTGGACCACGATCACCCCGTGCACGCTCTCATCGGGCAGGGGAATGGCTCGGGCATCGGCCTCTATAAGGCGCACCTTGCGCATAACCCCCGCCACCTTCTGGCGGAAGACCTCCAACATGGCGGGATCCTTGTCCAGGGCCAGGTAGCGGTAACCCCGGGCGATGAGGGGCAGGGCGATGCGCCCGGTACCCACCCCAAGCTCCAGAAGCACCGCCTCCTCCCCCCGCATCCCCAGGGCATTCCCTATGGCGGTGGCGATGCGACCCGCCACCTCCGGCGGGTAGGCCCGGAGGCGGTCATAGGCGTAGGCCATGCGTACGGAGGCCTTGGGCATCCTACTTCCCATTTTACGGTATACTTCCCAGCGTGAAAGGACTCATTCTGGCTGCCGGACGGGGCACCCGGCTCCGCCCCCTCACCCATACGCGGCCCAAGCCCGTGATCCGGGTGGCGGGAAGGCCTATCCTTCACTACGGTCTGGAAAATCTCCTGCAAGCGGGGATAAATGAGATCGGGGTGGTGGTTTCCCCGGAAACGGAAAAGGACATCCGGGAGGCCCTTTCGGGCTACCGGGTGCGCTACATCCTGCAAGAGGAGCCCCAGGGCCTGGCCCATGCGGTGGCGGTGGCCAGGGACTTCCTGGGCCAAAGCCCCTTCGTCCTCTACCTGGGGGATAACCTCTTCCAGAAGGGAATCGCCCGCTTTCTCCAGGCCTTTACCCCGGGGGTGAGTGCGGTGATCGCCCTGGCGCGGGTGGAAAACCCCAGCCAGTTCGGGGTGGCGGTGCTGGAAGGGGCAAGGATCGTGCGCCTTTTGGAAAAACCCAAGGAGCCTCCCTCGGACCTGGCGGTGGCCGGGGTCTATGTCTTCACCCCGGAGGTGCTGGAGGTCATCGAGGGGCTCAAGCCCTCCGCCCGGGGAGAGTACGAGATCACCGACGCCATCCAGGGCCTCATCGACCGGGGGAAGAGGGTGGTGGGGGTGGAGGTGGAGGGGTGGTGGAAGGACACCGGCCGCCCCCAGGACCTCCTGGACGCCAACCGCCTCATCCTGGAAGAACTGGAACCCCAGGTGGAGGGGGAGGTGGTGGAAAGCCAGCTCACCGGGCGGGTGGTGGTGGAGAAGGGGGCTAGGGTACGGAAAAGCACCGTGATCGGCCCCGCCTTCATCGGGGAGGGAGCGGTGGTGGAAGGAGCCTACATCGGGCCCTTCACCTCCTTAGGGCCCGGGGCCAAGGTGGTGCGCTCGGAGGTGGAGTACTCCATCCTCGAGGACCACGCCATCCTGGAGGACGTGGCCTTACGCCTCCAGGAAAGCATCCTGGGGGTGGGGGCCCAGGTGAAAAACCGCGATGGCCTCCCCCGGGCCCACCGCCTGATCCTGGGGGATCTCTCCCAGGTGGAGCTGGCCTGAAGAGCACCCCCCATGGCCCGGCTTCTGGACCTCCTTACCGAGGACTACCAAAGCGGCGAGGCCCTGGCCCAGCGCCTAAAGGTAAGCCGCCAGGCGGTTTCCAAGGAGGCGAAAAAGCTTCTCGCCGAGGGCTTCCCCGTGGAGATGAGCCGGAAGGGCTACCGCATCCGGCCCGGCACTCCCCTTCCCCACCTCTTCCACCCCTCAGGGCGCCTCGGCCAGCCCTACCGCTACCTGGGGCGGGTGGGAAGCACCCAGGATGTCCTAAGGGCCTGGGCGGAGGAAGGAGCCGAGGAGGGAGCCCTGGTCCTGGCCGAGGTGCAGGAAAGGGGCCGGGGCAGGCGGGGAAGGCCCTGGGAAAGCCGCCCGGGGGAAAGCCTCACCTTCTCCCTCCTCCTCCGTCCCACCCTTCCCCTCTCCTCCATGGGCCTCCTTCCCCTTCTCGCCGGCCTGGCCCTTTGGCGGGCGGTGGGAGTGGGGGGGATCAAGTGGCCCAACGACCTCCTGGCCCCCGATGGCCGGAAGCTGGCCGGGGTCCTTTTGGAGGCCAAGGCCGAGGGGGAGGAGGTGGCCTACGTCCTCCTGGGAGTGGGGGTGAACGTGGACTGGGCCCCCGAGGGCGCCGCCGCCTTGAGGGAGTTCTCCCCCCTCTCCCGGCGGGAGGTGCTTTCGGGCTTCCTCCTCCACCTGGAAAGCCTCCTCCCCCTTCTGGAAAGCCCGGAAACCCTCCTCTCCCTCTACCGGGAGGCCTCCTACACCCTGGGCCGAAGGGTGCGGGTCCAAACCCCTAAGGGGGTGGTGGAGGGGGTGGCGGAGGCCATCCTCCCCGACGGCAGCCTCCAGGTGGAGGGGGTCAGGATCGGCGCGGGCGAGGTGGCCCTCGTGTCCCCCCTCCGGACCGGGAAGTCCGACCCTTGAGCATTCCAGGCTTAGATTTCCCAAAGCGTTTGTGCTAGGATAAGGCTAGGTATGTTTGCCCGCATCTTCACCAAGGAAGAGGCCGATGCCCTCTTGCCCGAGATCCAGCGGGTCCTCTCCCAGATGCGGCAGGCCCGGAAGGAGCTTTCCGAGGTGCAGGCCCGGCTTCCCGAGGCCCGCGGGCTGGAACGAAGGGCCCTGGAGGAGGAGGCCCGCTTCCTCCTGGGCTCCTTGGAAGCCGACGCCCGTTACCTGGCCTCCCTGGGCGTCTTCCTCAAGGACTTGGACCGGGGCCTGGTGGACTTCCCCAGCCGGGTGGGTGGAGAGGTGGTCTTCCTCTGCTGGCAGGAAGGCGAACCCGAGGTGGCCCACTACCATCCCCTGGCGGGGGGGGTTGCCGAGCGGCGCCCCTTAAAGGGAGAACCTAATGGCCTTCTCCCCCAGGCCTCCCGCCCCGGCGAAACTCGGCCAGGCGCCTAAGGTCCTCCCGCACCAGGTCGTCCTGGCCCGCCAAGGACTCCAGGTGGTGCCTTAACTCATGGAGGAGGGTTTCCCAGACCTCTTCCTCCCAGTCAAACCCCGGCCCCGCCACCTTTTGGAAGGAACCGTAGTAGAGGGCGATGTGCCGCCCGAGCCCCTCAAATCCCCGGAAGGTGGAAGGAGGACCGGGGTCCAGGTATTCCCCAAGCCGCCACACCCCCTTTAGCCCGGGCTCCGGCTTGGCCTGGGGAAGGACGTGTACCCCCTGAAGCTCCCGCTTGAAGGCCTCGGGGATCTCCGCCCAAAGCCTTTCCACCAGCGCCACAAAGGCCTCGTAGGTCATGGCCGATGGTAGGGATGCCCGGCCCTCAGGGTAAGGATCCGGTAGAGCTGCTCCATGAGGACCAAAAGGGCCAGCTCATGCTGCAGGGTAAGGGGGGAAAGGGAAAGGAGGAGGTCGGCTCCCTCACGTACCCCCTCAGGGTACCCTTCGGCACCCCCTACCAAAAAGGCCACCCGTTCCCCCTCCCAGCGCCTCAACTCTTCCCAAAGGCCCTCCGTGGTGAAGAGCTTTCCCCTTTCGTCCAGGACCACCTTGCGGTGGCCCTCCGCCTTGGGCAGGAGGTCCTGGGCTTCCTTGACGAAGTGGACCTCGAGGGAAGCATATTTCCGGATGCGCATCGCATACTCTTCCACTCCCAGCCGGGCGTAATCCAGCCTGGGTTTGCCCACCGCCACCACCCTTAGGCGCACGCCTCCATCCTAAGGCCAGGGTATACTCAGGGCGAAGGGTAAGTGGGACCTAACCCACCCCGATAAAAGAGCCCCAGGCCCTTACCCAGGGCAGGCTCTATGGGCGCCAAAAGCGCCGGAAAAGGAGGGTTTATGGTAAAGGACACCCACCGGTTTCAGCCCTTCACCCCCGAGCCCATAAGGCTCATCGGGGAGAAGGGAGAGTGGCTGGGGGACTTCCCCCTGGACCTCGAGGAGGACAAGCTACGCCGCCTCTACCGGGACATGCTGGCGGCCCGGATGCTGGACGAGCGCTACACCATCCTCATCCGCACGGGCAAGACCAGCTTCATCGCCCCCGCCGCCGGGCACGAGGCGGCCCAGGTGGCCATCGCCCACGCCATCCGCCGGGGCTTTGACTGGGTCTTCCCCTACTACCGCGACCACGGCCTGGCCCTGGCCCTCGGGATCCCTCTCAAGGAGCTCTTCGGCCAGATGCTCGCCACCAAGGCCGACCCCAACAAAGGCCGCCAGATGCCCGAGCACCCCGGCTCCAAGGCCCTCAACTACTTCACCGTGGCCAGCCCCATCGCCTCCCACGTGCCCCCCGCCGCTGGGGCCGCCATCAGCATGAAGCTTCTGCGCACCGGCCAGGTGGCGGTCTGCACCTTCGGGGACGGGGCCACCAGCGAGGGAGACTGGTACGCGGGCATCAACTTCGCCGCCGTGCAGGGGGCTCCGGCGGTCTTCATCGCCGAGAACAACTTCTACGCCATCAGCGTGGACTACCGCCACCAGACCCACAGCCCCACCCTCGCCGACAAGGCCCACGCCTTCGGCATCCCCGGCTATCTGGTGGACGGCATGGACGTCCTGGCCGCCTACTACGTGGTGCGGGAGGCGGTGGAACGGGCCCGCATGGGCGGGGGCCCCAGCCTGGTGGAGCTCCGGGTGTACCGCTACGGCCCCCACTCCTCCGCGGACGACGACACCCGCTACCGCCCCAAGGAGGAGGTGGAGGCCTGGCGCAAGCGGGACCCCATCCTGCGGTTCCAGCGCTTCCTCGAGGCCAAGGGCCTCTGGAACCTGGAGTGGGAGGAGGACCTGCGGGAAAGCATCCGCGCCGAGCTGGAGCGGGGCCTGAAGGAAGCCGAGGAGGCCGGCGCTGTACCCCCCGAGTGGATGTTCGACGACGTCCTTGCGGAAAAGCCCTGGCACCTAAAGCGCCAGGAGGCCCTTCTCAAGGAAGAGCTTTAAGGAGGTCCCCATGGCCCCCATGACCATGGTGCAAGCCCTGAACCGGGCCCTGGACGAGGAGATGGCCCTGGACCCCCGGGTAGTGGTCCTAGGAGAGGATGTGGGTAAGAGGGGCGGGGTCTTCCTGGTGACGGAAGGCCTCCTGCAGAAGTACGGCCCCGACCGGGTCATAGACACCCCCCTCTCCGAGGCCGCCATCGTGGGAGCTGCCCTGGGCATGGCCGCCCACGGCTTAAGGCCCGTGGCGGAGATCCAGTTCGCCGACTACATCTTCCCCGGCTTCGACCAGCTGGTGAGCCAGGTGGCCAAGCTCCGCTACCGCTCCGGCGGGCAGTTCACCGCCCCTTTGGTGGTGCGGATGCCCTCCGGGGGCGGGGTCAAGGGGGGGCACCACCACTCCCAAAGCCCCGAGGCCCACTTCGTCCACACCGCCGGGCTCAAGGTGGTGGCCGTCTCCACCCCCTACGACGCCAAGGGCCTCCTCAAGGCCGCCATCCGCGACGAGGACCCGGTGGTCTTCCTGGAGCCCAAAAGGCTTTACCGCTCGGTGAAGGAGGAGGTGCCGGAGGAGGACTACACCCTTCCCCTGGGCAAGGCGGCCCTGCGGCGGGAGGGGAAGGACCTAACCCTCATCGGCTACGGCACGGTGATGCCCGAGGTGCTCCAGGCGGCGGAGGAGCTGGAGAAGGCGGGGGTTTCCGCCGAGGTTCTGGACCTCCGCACCCTCATGCCCTGGGATTACGAGGCGGTGATGAACTCCGTGGCCAAAACGGGAAGGGCCGTGCTGGTATCCGACGCCCCCCGGCACGCCAGCTTCGTCAGCGAGGTGGCGGCCACCATCGCCGAGGACATCCTGGACATGCTCCTCGCCCCTCCCATCCGGGTGACGGGGTTTGACACCCCGTACCCCTACGCCCAGGACAAGCTGTACCTGCCCACCGTCACCCGCATCCTCAACGCCGCCAAGCGGGCGTTAGACTACTGATATGCCCAAGGAGCTTATTTTCCTGGTAGAGGAAGCGGAGGAGGGAGGCTACGTGGCCCGGGCCCTCGAGGAACCCATCTTCACCCAGGGGGAAACCTGGGAGGAGCTTAAGGAGATGGTGCGGGATGCCGTGCGTTGCCACTTCCCCGAAGGGGAAGCCCCCAGGGTCATCCGCTTGCATTTCGTCCGGGAGGAGGTTCTGGCCCCGTGAAGCTTCCCCGGGATCTCCATGGGGAGGAGCTGGCAAAGCGCTTATCCCGCCTGGGTTACCAGGTAGTGCGGCAGACGGGAAGCCACCTTCGCCTCACCTGGAACGAAGGAGGCCAGGAGCACCACCTCACCATCCCCCGCCACCATCTGGCGGGGATCCTACGGGAGATTGCGGAGGCGCGAAACCTAACCCGGGAAGAGCTTCTTAAGCTTTTAGACCTGTAAGGAGGCCTATGCCCAAGGAAATCCTCATGCCCGAACTGGCGGAAAGCGTGGTGGAAGGCGAGATCCTCAAGTGGCTGGTGGAGGAAGGGGACTACCTCAAGAAGGACCAGCCCTTCGTGGAGGTGATGACCGACAAGGTCACGGTGGAGCTACCCTCCCCCTACGAGGGGGTGCTTTTGAAAAAACTGGCCAAGGAAGGGGAGGTGGTCAAGGTCCACGCCCCCATCGCCCTCCTGGCGGAGCCCGGGGAGGCCGTGGCTGGGGTAAAGGTGGTAAAGGAGGAGGCTCCGCCCGTGCAAGCGGTGGAGGAGCGCTCCATCGTGGAGCCCGGGCTTCCCCCAAAGGAGGAAAAGGAGGATCTCTCCCTCTTCAAACCGGACACCACCCAGGTGGCGGTGAAGAACCCCTTCTTAAGAGGCCAAGCGGAGCAGGCTCCCAGGGAAGGCCAGGCTCCAGGCCGCATCCTGGCGGTGCCCGCCGCCCGGAAGCTGGCCCGGGAACTGGGGATTCCCCTCGAGGCCATCCCCGGCTCCGGCCCCATGGGCCGCATCCGGGTGGAGGACGTGCGGGCCTATGCCGAACAGCTTAAGGCCCAGGCCGTACCCCCGCCCCCAAGCCCCAAGGAGGCCCCAGCACCCCTTCCCACGGGCTTCCCGCCCCCACCCCGCTACACCCCCCCCAAGGGCTACGAGCACCTGGAGGAGCGCATCCCTCTAAGGGGCATCCGCCGCACCATCGCCCAGGGGCTTTGGCAAAGCCACCTCTACACCGTGCGCACCCTGAACGTGGACGAGGCCGACCTCACGGAACTGGTGGCCCTGAGGGAGCGCCTGAAGCCCGAGGCCGAACGCCAGGGGGTGAAGCTCACCTACCTCCCCTTCATCTTCAAGGCGGTGGTGCGGGCTTTGAAGAAGTACCCCATGCTGAACTCCAGCCTGGACGAGGAAAGGCAGGAGATCGTCTACAAGCGCTACTACCACCTGGGCCTGGCGGTGGCCACGGAAAGGGGGCTCATCGTGCCCGTGGTGCGGGACGTGGACCGGAAAAACATCCTGGAGCTGGCCCAGGAGATCGCCGAGCTCTCCGCCAAGGCCCGGGAAGGAAGGCTCTCCCCCGAGGAGGTCACGGGTTCCACCTTCACCATCACCAACATTGGCTCCGTGGGGGCTTTGATGAGCTTTCCCATCATCAACGTACCCGAGGCCGCCATCCTGGGGGTGCACTCCATCCGGAAGCGGCCCTGGGTGATGCCGGATGGCTCCATCCAGGCGAGGGATATCATGTACCTCTCCCTCTCCTTTGACCACCGCCTGGTGGACGGGGCCGAGGCGGCCTCCTTCACCCGGGAGGTGATCCGGCTCCTGGAGAACCCCGACCTGCTCCTTCTGGAAATGTAGGATGGACCCCATGAAGACCTACGACCTCATCGTGATCGGCACCGGACCCGGCGGCTACCACGCCGCCATCCGGGGAGCCCAGCTCGGGCTTAAGGTTCTGGCGGTGGAGGCCGCCGAGGTGGGGGGCGTGTGCCTGAACGTGGGGTGCATCCCCACCAAGGCGCTTTTGCACGCCGCGGAAACCGTACACCACCTCAAGGGGGCCGAGGGCTTTGGCCTGAAGGCCAAGCCCGAACTGGATTTCAACAAGCTCGGCGCCTGGCGGGATGGCGTGGTGAAGAAGCTCACCGGGGGCGTGGCCGGGCTTTTAAAGGGCAACAAGGTGGAGCTTTTGCGGGGCTTCGCCCGCTTCAAGGGACCCAAGGAGATCGAGGTAAACGGCGAGGCCTATGGGGCGAAAAGCCTCATTATCGCCACGGGAAGCGAGCCCATGCCCTTAAAGGGCTTTCCCTTCGGGGAGGACGTGTGGGACTCCACCCGGGCCCTAAGGGTGGAAGAGGGCATCCCCAAGCGCCTTTTGGTGATCGGGGGCGGGGCGGTGGGGCTCGAGCTTGGCCAGATCTACCACCGCCTGGGCTCGGAGGTGACCCTGATCGAATACATGCCGGAGATCCTCCCCGCAGGCGACAGGGAAACCGCCGCCCTCCTGCGCAAGGCCCTGGAGAAGGAAGGCCTTAAGGTACGCACGGGCACCAAGGCGGTGGGTTACGAGAAGAAGCAGGATGGCCTCCACGTGCTCCTCGAGGCCGCCCAGGGAGGCAGCCAGGAGGAGATCGTGGTGGACAAAATCCTGGTGGCGGTGGGCCGCAGGCCCCGCACGGAAGGGCTCGGCTTGGAAAAGGCCGGGGTCAAGGTGGACGAACGGGGCTTCATCCAGGTGAACGCCCGCATGGAAACCTCGGCCCCCGGGGTCTACGCCATCGGGGATGTGGCCAGGCCCCCCCTCCTTGCCCACAAGGCCATGAAGGAGGGCCTGGTGGCCGCCGAGAACGCCGCCGGCAAGAACGCCCTCTTCGACTTCCAGGTGCCCAGCGTGGTCTACACCGGTCCCGAATGGGCCGGGGTGGGGCTTACGGAGGAGGAGGCAAAGAAGGCGGGGTATAAGGTCAAGGTGGGGAAGTTTCCCTTTTCCGCCAGCGGCCGGGCCCTTACCCTGGGTGGGGCGGAGGGCCTGGTGAAGGTGGTGGGGGATGCGGAGACCGACCTCCTCCTCGGGGTCTTCGTGGTGGGTCCTCAAGCGGGGGAGCTCATCGCCGAGGCCACCTTGGCCCTGGAGATGGGGGCCACGGTTTCCGACCTGGGCCTCACCATCCACCCCCACCCCACCCTCTCCGAGGGGCTCATGGAGGCGGCGGAAGCCCTCCACAAACAGGCCATCCACATCCTGAACCGCTGACCCAACCAGGTTTCCCGGTGGGGCTTCTGCCCCACCGGACCCTTAAAAGCCCAGGGCCCCGAGAAGCCCGTAAAGCCCTGCCCCCAGGAAGACGGCCACGCCCAGGTTCCCGGTGAGCCCAAGCCCCAGATAGGTGCCAAGAAGGGCCAAGGCCGCCCGGACCCACTCGGAAGAAGGAGGCGGGCTAAAGGCGGAGACCAGGAAAAGGGCCACCACCAAGGCGGGCCCTGCCTGGCCCGCCCTTAGGCCTTTTTCCGCCCGCCAGGGCAGGAACCGGAGGAGAAAGGTGCCCAGGGCCAGAAGGAGAAGGGCCAAGGTCATGGACGCCTCCTTTCGCCAAATCCCTCTCCAAGGAGCCCGGTGACCCCTGCCAGGAAGAGGCCCCAGGCCGTCTGGCCCAGGAGGTGGAAGCCCAGGGCCACCCCGCCCGCCAGCAGGGCCACGGGGTTCTTCAGGTGGGGCAGGGCCAGGAGGAAGAAAAGGGCGGGAAGGGCGAAGGAAAGGGCCTCCCCCAAACCCGGGAAGGCCAAGAGCCCCTGGGCCCCCAAGACCCCGAGGGCGGTGCCCAGGTTCCAGGAGAGGTAGGCCCCGAGGCCCAAGCCCAGGAAGTAGCCCCGCCTTTCCCCTGGGGGAAGGCCCGGGAGGGCCCTCAAAGCCACGGCGAAGACCTCATCGGTGAGAAAGAAGGCCTCTAGGGGACCTCCCCTCAGGTAGGGCCTCAGGGCGGGGCCGTAGAAGGCGTGGCGCAGGTTGAGGAGAAGCCCCAAAAGGGCCGCCAACAAGGGCGGGACCCCCTGGGCCAAAAGCCCCACCAGGGCGAACTGGCTGGCCCCGGCGAAGACCAGGAGAGAGGTGAGCTGGATCCAAAGGGGGCTGAGCCCCGCCTGCGCCCCCAAAGCGCCGAAGGCCACGGCCACGGGGAAATACCCCAAGGCGATGGGCCAAGCTGCCCGTAGCCCCCGCTTCATTTGGGCCTCCTCAGGAGGAAGAGGTGGGTGCCCCCGTCCCAAGAACCGCGGCCATGGGTGGCAAACAAACGGTGGTGGTGCTCCAGCTCAAAGCCCACGGCAAAGGCCAGCTCCAAAAAACGGCGGGGATAGGTCTTGGTCTCCACCTCGTAGTCCAGCCCGGCCAGAAGGGCCTGGAGCTCCAGCCGCGCAAAGGTAGCGAAGGCATCGGAACGCGTTTCAAGGTCTTGCAGAGCCTCCTCGGCCAAGGCCCTAAGGCCTCGGGACTTTCCTTGCAAGGCTAGCAGGCGTAAAGCCCAAAGGGCCTCCGTTTCCTCCAAGGGAAAGGGGAGCAGGTAGGCCGTGTGGTGAAGCACCAGGTTCCGGGCCCGCTCCTCTCGGGTGGTGAAGGGACGCAAAAACTCGTCCGCCACCGCCAAAAGGCCCCCAGGGCGCAGGAGCCGGTAAGCCTTCTCTAAGAAGCGCCACGTGGACATGTGGTGGCTGGCCCCCACGCAGACGATCAGGGGAAAGGTTTCCTCCGGATCCAAAAGGGTGAAATCCTCAGGCAACACCTCCACGCCTGGGATCAACTGGGCCAGGGCTTGCCTCGAGGCCGGACTGGGTTCCACCGCCACCGGCTCCAAATGGGGCAACAGCTCCAAGAGCAGGAGAAGGTGATGCCCAGGCCCCGTGCCCACGTCCAAAAACCTTCCCCTCTCCAGGCCCACGGCCTGCAACCCATAGGCCAGAAAAAGGGGCTGCCTGGCGTAGCCGGGATGGAGGAGTTCCACCCGGGCGTAGAGGTCCACCGAGATACGACTTTCCCCATTCTCTTCCTTTGAAGAGCCCACAGGAGGCCGCGCGGTTTGGACGAGAAGAGAGGCCGGGTCGGCCACTTCCCCCTTAAGGAGCAACCCCTCCCAAGCCAGGGTGCGTAGGAGGAGGCTGGGGCTTTGCCCATGGGACCTCAGATCTTCTGTAGGGGCATGGAGGAGGGCCAAGGCCTCGCCCAAAAGCCCCTGGGCCTCGAGGCGGGGTAAGGAGGCCAAAGGGAGGCTAAAGAGGTAGGTGCGGTTTGCGCCCCAACGAACAAAAACCCCTTCCTGGAACCCCGGCGCAAGCCAGCGGCCTTCCAAGGCCAGACCCCCCACCCCTAGGCTCACCTCCCGCAGGGCCAAGGAGGCCTTCTCCGGGCTACCGGCCTCCCCTTGCGGCCGGGGAGGCAGTGGGTAGTGCAGGAAAACCAGGAGGCTCGCCCCCTCCTCGCTGGCGTACACATGGGGTTCATCCCCAGCGAACTCCACCTCTTCCCCCGGCCCCACCTCCCTGCCTGGAGGCGGTCCCACCCTGGCCTTCCCCCTTAGGCCGATGACCCGCTCACGAAGCCCCCGCTCGTGCGCCTCCGCCCAACGCACAGAACAGGGGGAGAGGTCCATACGGTACACCTCCAGCGGCTCACCCGACCGCCCTCGGGTTCGTTCAATAAGTTGAACCGTAACGCCCTCATCGCCTACAGGGCGGGCTTGGACCAACTCACCAAAGGGCACCTCCAGGGCCTGGGCCAAGGCCCAAAGGGTGGCCAAGGTGGGGTTGGCGCGTCCCGCTTCCAAGGCGTGAAGAAGCGATTTCGCCACCCCGGCTTTGGCCGCCAAGCCAGACAGGGTCAGCCCCTTGGCCTGGCGCAACCGGCGGAGGTTTTGCCCCACTTCGTAGAACAGATCGTTCTTCATACAGAACACCTTAGGGGGACGTCCCCCAAAGGTCAACCCTTCCCCTTCTCCCAGGGAGAAGGGGCCCCCAACCTGGTTTTCCGGCGAATCTAAGGCGGGGTATAGGGCCGACCCAGCGGACCTGAGGAGAGAACCCGGGGTCTTTTCCCCGTACAGCGCATTTAACCTGAGGGGCGGAAGCTCCGGATGAAGTCGCCGGGGGTGAGGACCCTTAGGGGGAGATCCTGACGGGCCATCAAGGGACCGAAGTGGCGGGTATCCCCGGTGAGGAGAACAGAAGCCCCTGCGGCCACGGCGGCGGCGAGGAAGGGAAGGTCTTTTTCGGGCACCAGGCCCTCCATCCAAGCCTCGCCTTTGGCTTCCGGCACCAAGCGCACCACCTTGAGCCGGTCCTTGAGCCCTCTAAGGGCTTGGGGTCGTTTGCGCACGAGGTTTTCCCGGGCCTCCAGCAGGCAGTAAGGGCTTGTGGCCAGCCGGTACCTTCCCTTCCTGGCCCCCAGCCAGATCGCCTCAAACACCTCCCCCCCGAGGCTTGCCGAGAAAAGGACGTTGGCGTCCAAAAAGACCAACTCAGAGGCCCCAGGCCCGGCGGAAGGCATCCAGCTCCTCCGGGGTGACCTGGGCGTTTTCGGCGAACTCCCGGATGCGCTCCTCCGTGTAGAGCTCCACGGGCAACACCACCGCAGGCTCCAAGACAACCCTGCCCGCTTCCACCCGGACCACCAAGGTGTCCCCCGGCTTCAAGCCCAAGGCCCGGCGTACCTCCGCGGGGAGGGTGATCTGGCCCCGTTTGGAGAGGGAGGTAAGCGCCTTCATGTTTTCAGTATATCCGAAGACCGGAAATACAGAAGACCCCTCACAATAGCTCCCCGAGGGCCGAGACGTCTTTGCAGGGTATTGATGAACCAATTCCCCACCATTAGCATTGCGCCATGAGGCGAACCGAGCACACTCCTTTGCTGGAACACACGCCCAAGGCGGGATGGGCAAAGTTCTGGATGCTTAAAGGAGGAGGCGATGAAGGTTTCCCTTGAAGCGCTGGCCGCGGGGATAGGGGAACCCTTTGGGTCTTTCGACCTCAAAGAGGCCACAGACCTGGCCGAGCGCGCCCTCGAGGCCGCCCTCGTCCAGGGGGCCGAGGCCTTCGTCCTCACCTACTCGGGGGGCAAGGACTCCACCGCCACCACCGTCCTCACCCTGGAGTGGTGGAAGCGCCGGGGGAAGCCCGTGGAGATCCACGTGGTCTACGCCGACACGGGGCTGGAGATCCCCACCCTCCACGCCCAGGCCCTGGCCTTCCTGGAGGCGGTGAAGAGGCTCCACCCCGGGGTCCACGTTCACACCGCCCGCCCCCGCCCCGAGGAGAGCTTCTGGGTCCAAATCATCGGCAAGGGCTACCCCCCGCCCCACAACCGCTTCCGCTGGTGCACCCGCAGGTTGAAGATCGCCCCCATGGACCGCCTGGTCCAGAGCCTTCCCGGGAAGAAGGCCATCCTCACGGGGGTGCGCTTCGGGGAGTCGGACGCCCGGGACCAGAGGCTCATCCTCTCTTGCTCCCGGGGCGGGGAGTGCGGCCAGGGGGTGCTCTTCCAGGAGGCCAAGCGCCTGAATGCCCTCTACGTGGCCCCCATCGCCTTCTGGCGGGAGTGCTTCGTGTGGGACTACCTGAACTTCGTGGCCCCCTCCCTGGGCTACCCCACGGAGGGCCTGGAGGCGGTCTACGGGGGCCGGGACACCCGCTTCGGGTGCTGGACCTGCACCGTGGTGCGGCGGGACAAGGCCATGGCGCGGGCCCTGGAGAACGGCCACGCCCACCTCCTCCCCCTCTACGAGTTCCGGGAGTGGCTTTGGGCGTGGACCCGGGATCCCCGGACCCGGGAGAAGCGGAAGGACGGCAAGCCCGGGAGGCTCACCCTGGAGGCCAGGCGGGAGGTGTACCGGAGGTTGAAGGAGGTGGAGGCGAAGCTCGGGATGGAGTTCCTCACTTCCGAGGAGGAGGCGCTCATTCAGAAGCTGTGGCGTTCCGGGAGGTACAATGGAAAACGCAGGTGAACTCCTATGCCGTATGCGGGAGAAGGAAGCAATCCCCTTGGCCTCAAGGACTTCCTTGACGATCTCAGGCTAGACCACTACCAGGATCTCCTGCGCGAGCTAGACGAGCTTTACCAAAAACTCAAGCAGGAGCGCCAAGTGCCCTTGCACGGGGACGGGGAGGCCTACCCTCTCCTCACCCTCACCGTGGACGGAGGCGAGGGACGCGCCTTCGAAGAGCTTCCGCTCCTCTCCTTCGGCCTCGTGCGCGTTGCCGCAGTGGGGGTGAAGGGTTTCCGCCTACCCTCCATCGCCCACCTCCTCCCTGGGTATGAAGTCCTACGGGATCCCAAGGGCTACCTGGAAGGTCTCCTCGAGCGCTCCGAAGAAAGCCCCGCCGCTGATGCTTTGAAGACCTTCTTCCGGGCCACAGGCATCTCCCTGGAGGATCTGGGAGAATACTACACCAAGGACCTCAGGGCCTTCATGGGGATCTTCCGGGACGTCCTGGAGTGGGCCTACCTGGTTTGGGGGGTGGAGAAGGTCTTGCAGGAAAGTTACAAAGACTACCTTTTCATCAAAGACGGGCGCCTTGCGCAATTGGGCGTCAGAGAGAGTTTCCGCTCTAAACTACAGAACTACTTCGCAAGGAAGCACCTCCTTCTTGCTGGGGTCACCAAACGCTCCCGCCTCCTCGCTGAAGGCCTCACCTCCTTGGTGATGGCGAGGCTTTTCGCCGAAGCCAGGGGAACCTTCGTGCTCCAGGTCCCCCAGGAACTCATGGAGAAGGCTTACCGCTACGAGCGCCAGTGGAACGCCGACCTCGAGGGAGCCTTCGTCATGGGCAGGCGTTACGTGGCGCGCCTCCTTGAGGACACCTTTAGACCTCAGGAGGGTGTGGCCATCTTTGATCTCCCCCCCTACTTGGGGGAGGAGGATGCCGTTAAGGTAGCCCGAAGCCTAAGGGCACACCGTAGCGTCCTCTATGGGGGGAGTGTGGGAACGGTGGTAGAGGCCCACGGGAGGGCCTCCGTGGCCAGGTCCATCCCTCGCAGGATGGAGGAGGAGATCCTCGCTCGGTTCAGAAAGGCCTTTGGCGAAGATCTCGCCAAGAAGCTCACTGAATGGCTCAGGCTGGCAGACAGGGAGGACTGAGATGGCCGAAAGCCCCATCGGCGTGGTGGTGTCTTCCAGGCGGAACGGCCCTTGGGCGGAGCTCACCTTAGTGCTCACCCCCCAGGAGCTGGACCAAGGCAAGCGCCTCCTCCTAGGCGAACTCGTTCGCGTTTCTTCTGGCGGGAAAGACTACGTGGGCATGGTTTTAGACGGCTACTACGAGCCCGTGGGGCGTAGCGACCCCACCTATACCCTCGCTCTGGCCCACATCAATCAGGTGGACCTGGAGAAGGAGGACCCTTGGGCGCGAAAGGAAGTCAACTTCTACCACCACCGGATCGTCCTCCTAGGGAGGGTCGTGCAGGGAGGGCTCTTCGCCCCCTCCACCCGCCTGCTCCCCCCCGTGGTGGAGGCTCGGGTCTACCGCATGACGGAGGAGGAACTCCAAAGGTTGCTCGCCGCCGAGGTCAGAACCTCAGGGAGCGTTAAGGCCGAGGGGAAGAGGAGGTACGCCTTCGGCCACCTGGCCTACGGCCTAGAAGAAGGCGGGGAGTATCCAGAGGTGGTGAAGGAGGTGGACCCCGCCCTCTTCGTGGGCAGAAGGACGGCCAACTTCGGCAAGACGGGCTTCGGGAAGAGCAACGAGAACAAGGTCATCCTCACCCTTTTGGCCCACGCCTTTCCCCGGGTGGGGATGTTGATCCTGGACCAGAACGCCGAGTACCTCCTCCAGACGGAGGCCACCACCTCCCCGGGCCTCGCCCAGGCCTTCAAGGCGCTGGGGATTCGGGGCCGGATCCGCTTCTACACCGCCAGGGAGGAGGCCTGGGCGAGGAGGTTGAAGGAACACCTGGGGACGGAGTGGAGGGAGTACGTGGAGGTCTTGCCCCTTAAAGTGGACTTCTACCACTTCCCCGAGCTGGCCGTGGCCCTCGCCTACCAGAGGCGTCGCCTCCAGGGGGCAGAGCCTCCCCAGTACCTGGAGAACGCCTTTTACAACCTCGAGGACTGGAAGCATATCCCCGACCGCATGGCCTACGTCTACGGGGCGCTTCGGAAAGCGGGCCTCACCCCTCGCAAGGGCCTCAAAATAAAGTACAAGAACGAAAACTACGACATATCCGAAGAGAAGTCTTGGGGCAACCTCCAAGAGGCCATGGAGAACAACAGCCAGCGAGGGGACAATAAGGGAGGGGCGAGGGAGCTCTACAGCCGGGCCAAGGTCTTCTCTTTCCTCCGCGCTTTCCACGCGCCTGGAAAGGAGGCGAACTTCCTCGAAACTATCAAAGAGGATCTCCTCGGGGAGAAAACCGAGGGAGAAGGTAAGGTGGTCATCCTCGACCTTCCTTCCCTGGGCGAGGCCGCCGACTTCTTCACCTTGCGCCTCATGGACCTCCTTTTCGACAGGGCCGTAGAACTCTACGGCAAGCGCCAGGCCAACTTCCTCGTGGTCCTGGAAGAGGCCCACAACTTCCTGGAGGACAAGGCAGGGATCTTCTACCGCGTGGCCAAGGAGGGGAGGAAGTACGGCATAGGAATGCTGTACTCCACTCAGTCCCCCGCCAGCATCCCCATGGAGATACTCTCCCAGACGGAAAACTTTCTGGTGAAGCACCTCTCCAGCGAGGAGGACGTGAAAGTCCTCAAGAGGGCTAAAGCTCCTTTTGCCTTTGTGGCCGACTTTCTCCTCTCTGAGCCCATAATAGGCTACTCCTATGTTTACTTCGAGCCTTATCAGCCTTTCGTGGTCCCACTGCGGGTCAAACTCTTGGAGCATGTCCTCAAAAGCCTCGACTCGTGACGAATACCCTTTTCCCCTGTTTCGTTTGCTCGCCTACCACCGGAAGTCTCCGCTAAGGCTTTTCCCCAGGACCCCCGTGCGGGCTTGCGCCGGTATGGGGTGGTATCAGCGGATCTCCACCCCGCCCCAGCGCTCCAAAAGCCTCAGGGCCTCCACGTGGTCCGCATCCGGGCCCAGCTCCCGCTTGGCCATCTCGTAGACCTCCCGGGCGAGGCGGAGGAGGGGGCTTGGGGCCTTCTCCCCGTCCAAAACCCCCATGGCGATCCCCAGGTCCTTCACCAATAGCCCCAAGGCGAAGGTCTTGGGGAAGGCCCGGGTGAGGACCCTTTGGGGAATGAGGTTCTCCGTGGCGTTGGAGCGGCCCGAGGAGGCGTTGATGACCTCGAGGGCCTTCTCCGCGGAAACCCCCTGCTTCACCAGGGCCAAAAGCCCCTCCCCCGCCGCCCAGAGGTTCACGGCGAGGAGGGCGTTGTTGATAGCCTTCACCGCATGCCCCGCCCCCACGGGGCCCACGTGCACCACTTTGCCGGCGTAGGCCAAATACGGCCTGACCCATTCCACCGCCTCCTCCGGCCCCCCCATCATCACCGTGAGGGTGCCCCTTTGGGCCCCCAGGGTACCGCCGGATACCGGGGCGTCCAGGTAGGTCACCCCCTTTTCCAGAAGGCGCTCCGCCAGAAGGCGGCTTGCCTCGGGCTCGCCGCTGGTGGCGTCCACCCAGTAGGTGCCCTCCCTGAGGTAGGGGTAGAGGGCCTCGGCCACCTCGTAGACCTCCCGGGTGGTGGGAAGGCAGGTGAAGATCACCCGGGCCTCGGCCACCCTCTCCAAGGGCACGGCCTCGGAGCCGAACTCCTCCTGGTGCCTCAGGGCCTTTTCAAAGGTGCGGTTCCAGACCAGGGTGGGGAAACGCCGCGCCAGGTGCCCCGCCATGGGGTAGCCCATGGCCCCAAGACCGATGAAGGCCACCTTTTCCATGGCTTTTTTTTACCAGAGGCGAAGCCCCTTGGCGAGGCCCCTTAGGAGAAGGAGGAAAAGGAGGCTGAACCCCATGGCCACGCCCAAGAAGACGAAGAACCCCACCCCGAAAGCCCCGCCCAAGACCATCTGCCTCAGCCATAGCCCCGCGGGGAAGGCGAAGAGCCAGGTGAGGAGGAGGTTTTTCCAGGTGGGCCTCCTGTAGGTGCCGAGGAAGGGAGCAAGGAGGAGCCAGACGAAGAGGACGGGGAGGACGTTCCGGGCGAGGCCTCCCAAGGAGAGGGGAAGCCCGTGGGAAAGGAGGCCCACCCCGGCGAAGAGGAGGAGGGCGAGGAGGTCCAGGAGGAAAAGGGCCGTCTTTCGGCTCATCTTTGGGTGGCCTCCAGGAAGACCCGGTCCGCCCGGTAGGAGCTCCGCACCAAGGGCCCGGCGAAGACCTCCCTAAAGCCCAGCTCGTACCCCCAGGCCTCGTACCGCTTGAAGTCCTCGGGGGGAACGTAGCGGGCCACGGGGAGGTGGGCAGGGGTGGGCCTCAGGTACTGGCCCAAGGTGAGGATGTCCACCCCCGCGGCCCTGAGGTCCCGCATGGCCTCGAGGATCTCCTCCTCCGTCTCCCCCAGGCCCAGCATGAGGCTAGACTTGGTGAGGATGTCGGGCCGGACCTTCTTGGCGTGGGCGAGAACCTTCAGGGTCTGCTCGTACCCCGCCCGGGGGTCGCGGACCTTGGGGGTGAGGCGGCGCACCGTCTCCAGGTTCTGGGCGTAGACCTCGGGGTTCGCGGCGAGGACCGTCTCCACGGCCTTCAGGTCCCCCTGGAAGTCGGGGGTAAGGGCCTCCACCAAGACCCCAGGGGCCCTCTCCTTGATGGCCCGGATGGTGGCGGCGAAGTGGCTGGCGCCGCCATCCGGAAGGTCATCCCGGTCCACGCTGGTCAAGACCACGTACCGCACCCCCATGCGGGCGATGGCCTCGGCCACCCTCTCTGGCTCCTCCGGGTCCACGAGGCCCTTGGGGTTCCCGGTGTGGACGGCGCAGAACTTGCAGGCCCGGGTGCAGATGTCCCCCAGGATCATCACCGTCAGGGTCCCGTGGGTCCAGCACTCCCCGATGTTGGGGCAGAGGGCCTCCTGGCAGACGGTGTGGAGCCTAAGCTCCCGCACCATGGCCTTCAGGGCCTGGTATCTGGGCCCGGTGGGCAAAGGGGCCTTGATCCAGGCGGGCTTGTTCCGGTCCACGGGCTCGGGCCGGGCCTGGGCCAGGCCCCGCTTCACCACCTTGAGCTCAATGACCTCCCCCGTGGGGGAGAGGAGCTCCACCGTCTCAAACTTAGGCTTCATGGACACTCCCCTCTACGGGCCTCAGGCCGAAGACCTCGGCGAAGGCCGCCACCACCCTGGCCTTGGCCTCCTCCATGGGGACCTTCCGGCCCAAAAGCTTCTCCAAGGAGGTGACCCCCTTTCCCTTGAGGCCGCAGGGGACGATGACGGTGAAGTCGTTGAGGTCGGTGTTGACGTTCAGGGCGAAGCCGTGGAAGCTCACCCCCTCCTTCACCGCCACGCCGATGGCGCAGAGCTTGTCCTCCCCCACCCAGACCCCGGCGTAGCCCGGGGTGGGGTAGGCGGAGATCCCGTAGGCCGCCGCCACCCGCACGATAGCCTCCTCAATCTGCCGGAGGAAGCGGCGCACCTCCCGGCCCACGGGGAAGATGGGGTAGCCCACGAGCTGCCCGGGGCCGTGGTAGGTCACGTCCCCGCCCCGCTCCACCCAGTAAAGCTCGAAGCCGTTCTCCCGGTACCAGCTTTCGGGGAAGAGCAGGTTCTCCCCCGTGGCCTTCCGGCCTAAGGTGATGACCCTGGGGTGCTCCAGGAGGAGGAGGGTGGGAGGGCGGTTTCCCGCCACCACCTCCCGGTGCACCCGCTTCTGGTACGCCCAGGCCTCCCCGTAAGGCACCAAGCCGAGGTCCTCCACCAGGAACTCCACGCCCTAAGGATACGCCCCCAAAGCCCGCCCGTCCAAGGGATGGGCCACAAAGCCAAGTGTCCGCACGGGGGTTTCGCAACACGGGGTGCCCGAAATGAGGCTTGGGAAGCTCCTTCTGGAGCCCCCGCCGCGGCGAAAGCCCAGGTGGCGTACTTAAGAAACTGTTGTAAAAGTCCCCTCCTCCAGCTTATGCGGCCCTGGCCAGCCGCTTCACCAGCAAGCGTATCATGCCTAAATACATCCAGGCTTCCGTTACCTCAGGGTGGTACTCGTAATCTTTCCCCAGCCGTCGGTTTCGCCCCATCCAGGCAAAGGTCCGCTCCACCACCCACCGCTTGGGCAGGGGCTTGAACCCACCCTCCCGCGGGATCTCCGGCACCTCCTCCCCCTCCCGCACCCAGACCCCCCGCACCCCCGCGTAAGGACGGGCCACCACCTCCAGCTCCAGTCCCAGCCCCCTAGCCACCTCCCGCAAACCCCGGTAACCCCAGTCCACAAAGAGCTTGCGTACCCGGGGCCACAAGGAGAGGTCCATCCCCAAAAGCAACGCCTGCCCACCCCACTTGTCGTGCTCATTGGCCGGGTGGACAAAGGCCTTCAAAAGACGGCCCCCCGTGTCCGTCAGGATCTGCCGCTTCCTCCCTTTGACCTTCTTCGCCCCGTCGTGTCCCCGGGGCCCCCCTTTTCACTCGTCTGCAAGATACGGGCTATGCCCGTGACCACCGACTGGCTGTCCATAACCAGGGCACTCGGGGAGGCATACCGTCCTCCCCGCTCCCGGTCACGACGGGCCAGAACCTGAGCTACCTTCTCCCAAACCCCTTCCTTCTGCCACTTGCGGAAGTAGTGGTAGACCGTGGACCAGTGGGGCAAGTCGTGAGGCATGGCCCGCCACTTGATGCCGTTTTCCAGGACGTAAAGTATGGCGCTGACGATCTCCCTCCTCGGCACCTTTGCGGGTCGGCCACCGGGCTTGGGGGCGGGGATCAACGGCTCCAGGATGGCCCACTCCGCGTCCGACAGGTCGCTGGGGTAAGATCTCCGTGTAGAAGCCACCCTTCAAGTATAGCGGACTTTTACGACAGTCTCTAAGCGCCCAGAAGCCGGGCCACGAGCCGGTCCCGCAAGGGGGTAGGAAGAAGGCGCAAAAGAAGGGTCTCCCGGGCCCTCCGGGGGTGGGCCACCAGGTAGCGGGCCTTAGGGCTTGGGCTTTCCAGGGCCTTTAGGACGGCCTCCGCCACCCTTTCCGGGGGAAGCCCTCTTTGTGCGCTCCTTTCCGCCACCTTCCGGGCCACCTCCAGGTAACGGCCATAGACCCCTTCCGTCCCTGGGGGCGGGGGCTTGAGGTAGCCTTCGGCCCGCCTTAGGGAGCGCTCCCAGATGGGGGTGGCCACGGAGCCGGGCTCTATGAGGACCACCCGGACCCCGAAAGGCAGAAGCTCCACCCTAAGGGCGTCCGCCAGGGCCTCGAGGGCGAACTTGCTGGCGGCGTAGGGCCCCATGAGGGGCAGGGCCACAAGCCCCGAGACGGAGCCCATGAGGACCACCCGCCCCTTGGCCGCCCGCAGGTGGGGCAAGAAGGCCTGGACCGTGGCCAAGGCCCCGAGGACGTTCACCTCCAAAGCCTCCCCGAAGGCGGAAAGGGGCACGAGCTCCAAGGGCCCCGCCACGGCGATGCCGGCGTTGGCCACGAGGCCAAAAAGCCGGTCCGGCACCTCCTCCGCCGCCCGCCTCAGGTCCTCCTCCCGGGTCACGTCCAGGAAAAGGGGCTCCACGCCAAGCCCCTTCAGAGCCTCGGCGTCCTCCGCCTTCCGCACCCCGCCCAAGACCCTATAGCCCCTTCCGGCCAGAAGCCTTGCGGTGGCGAGGCCGATGCCGCTCCCTGCGCCGGTGATGAGGACCGTCCTTTCCATTTGCACCCAGCTTACGCCGGAGAAACAGGGTGGTAAAATCCCGGCCAAAGCCATGATCGGCCGCCAAGTGCAGCAGGCCATCTACCTCAAAGGACTCCTTGGGGAAAGGCCCCGGGTCCCCGTGCGTCCGGAGGGGCTCGAGGAAGCGGCCAAAAGGCGCATGTCCCCCGAGGCCTTCGCCTACGTGGCGGGCGGGGCCGGGGTGGAGTGGACCATGGCGGAAAACCGGGAAGCCTTCCGCCGCCTCCGCCTCCTTCCCAAGATGCTCCGGGGGGCCAAGCCCCCCGCTTTGGACGTGCGCCTCTTCGGCCGGACGTGGCAAGCCCCCCTCTTCCTCGCCCCCATCGGGGTTTTGGAGCTCGCCCACCCCTTGGCGGAGCTCGCCGCCGCAAGGGCCGCCGCCAAGAGGGGCCTTCCCTTCATGGTCTCCAACCAAGCCTCCTACCCCCTGGAACGGGTGGTGGAGGCGGCCAAGGCGGCCAACCCCGAGGCCGCCGTCTTCTTCCAGCTCTACCACTCCACCGATCCCGAGGTGGTTAAAAGCTTCCTCCGGCGGGCGGAGGCCGCGGGGTGCTCTGGGGTGGTCCTGACCCTGGACACGGTGCAGCTGGGCTGGCGGCCCCGGGACCTGGACCTCGGCCACCTCCCCTTCCTCAAGGGGCAGGGCCTGGCCATCTACCTCACGGACCCCGCCTTCCTGAAGGCCCTGGACGAACCCCTGGAAGGCCCCGCCTTCCGCCCTAGGCCCACCCCCGCCCTCCTCAAGAACCTCCTCGCCCTAAGGCGGGCGGGAAGGCGCTTTGGGCTAAGCCTTTCCCGGATGCAGAAGGCGGTGCGCCGCTTCGTGGCCACCTACTCCTACCCGGAGCTTTCCTGGGACGACGTGGCCCGCCTGCGGGAAGCCACCTCCTTGCCCCTGATCCTCAAAGGGGTCCTCCGTCCCGAGGACGCCGCCCAAGGGGTGGCCCTGGGGGTGGACGGAATTTACGTCTCCAACCACGGGGGAAGGCAGGTGGACGGAAGCCTCGCCGCCCTCCATGCGCTTCCCCAGGTGGTCCAGGCGGTGGGGGGAAAGGTCCCGGTCCTCCTGGATAGCGGCGTCCGCACCGGGGCGGACGTGGCCAAGGCCCTGGCCCTAGGGGCCAGGGCGGTGGGCCTGGGGCGGCCTTATGTCTACGGCCTGGCCCTTGCGGGGGAGGAAGGGGTGGGGGCGGTTCTGGACCACGCGCTGGCGGAACTGGAACTCACCCTGGCCCTCTCGGGGGTGAGGAGCCTGGAGGAGCTCGGCCCCCACCTCCTTGCCAAGGAAAACCCCCCGCCCCTCTTGGGACGGGGAGGAGCCTAAGGGGTTTGCCCCTACTCCTGGGCCACCACGCTCACCTTGAGCTGGATGGGGACCTCGGGATGGGGCTTGTAGGTGAGGACGTACTCCCCAAGCTCCTTGATGGGCTTTTCCAGCTGGAGGCGCTTGGGGTCAATGGTGATCCCGTGCTGGCGGGAAAGGGCCTCGGCGATGTCCTTGGCGGTGACGGAGCCGTAGATCTTGGTCTCCCCCGCCCGCACCGGAATGGTGAGGGTGAGGTTCTCCAGGATCTCCTTAAGCCGCTCCGCCTCCGCCTTGCGCTCCGCCAGACGCTTGGCCTGGGCGCGGATCTTGGCCTCGAGGGCCTTCAGGTTGCTCTCCGTGGCCAAAACCGCCAGACCCCGGGGCAAGAGGTAGTTCCGGGCGTAGCCGGGCTTCACGTCCACCACCTGCCCCACGTCGCCCAGGTTCTCCAGGGGTTCCAAGAGAATGACCTTCACGGCTCACCCCCTACTTCCGCACCAGCTTCTCGGTGAAGGGCAAAAGCCCTAGGATCCTCGCCCGCTTGATGGTCTTGGCCAGGATCCGCTGCTCCTTGGCGGAAAGCCCCGTGCGGCGGCGGGGAAGGATCTTCCCCGTCTCCGACAGGAACCGCTTCAGCACCTCCACGTTCCGGTAGTCCCTGAGGTCAAACTCCCCCAGGGTGGCCTTCACCTTAGCCTTGCGGGATGGGCGCCTCTGCGCCTCCTTCTTTGGTTTCGCGTTCTTCGTGCTCAAAACGGCAAATCCTCCTCCGGCGGGAAGTCTTCCAGTCCTTCGTCGATGTCCACCCCACCCGTCTGGACGGAGCGCTCGGGCTCCTGGGGCCTGCTTCCGCCGGTCCTTTCAGGCCCACGGGTGGGTCGCTCCAACCTGAGGGCTTCCACACGGGTCTGGAAGCGCCTCTCCCCGGTGGAGCTCATCCAGGAGTCGTTCACCAAACGGCCGATCACCAAAAGCCCCTCGCCCCGCTTGAGTTCCCCGGCCCACTCGGCCAGGTCGCGCCAGGCCTGAACCTCTATGAAATGGGTCCTTTCCCCATCCGGCCCCTGGCCCGGGCGGCGCTCGTTGATCGCCAGGCCGAGCCTGGCCACCGCCGTCCCCTGGGGAGTGTAGCGCAGATCGGGATCGCGGGTGAGGTTGCCCATGAGGATCACCTGGTTTAGGGCGTGGCGGAGCCTGGGCTGGCCCCGGGCGTCCTCGAGGGTCTCGCGGCCCCGCCCCTCCAAGGGGTCGATGAAATCCGCCCGGATCTGGACCTCGCTCCGCTTCTCCCCTTCCCGCTCCCACTGCCGGTATTCCAGCCGGCCCTCCACAAAGACCAGCTGGCCCTTTTCCAGGATGTCCCCCCACATCTCCGCCTGCCGGCCTAAAAGGCGGACCCGATGGTACCAGGGCACCTCCCGCTCCTGGCCGGAAGCATCCAGGAGAGTATCCTGGCCCGCCAGGTTCAGGTCCAAAATGGCCATTCCCCCGGGGGTGTAGCGCATGTCCGGACGGGCGGTAAGGGTGCCGATAAGGAAAACGCGGTTCAGGCCTCTTGCCATGAGAACAGTTTACGCCTTGGTGAGGAGGGGCTCCTGGGTTTTCACCACCATGACCCGGCGCACGTTATCGCGCAGGCGGAGCTCCCGGGCCAGGTCGTTTACCCGGTCCTCGGGCATCTCCACCTGGTACCAGAGGAAGTAGCCCTGGGTGTCCTTGGCGATGGGGTAGGCCAGGCGGCGCATACCCCACTCCTCCACCTTTTCCACCCGGGCGCCGAAGGCCTCGAGGGTCTTCCCGATGACCTCCTTCTCCAGGGCGAGCTGGTTCTGGTCCAGGTTGGGGTTCAGGATGATGTTCACCTCGTACTTGCGCATCTACACCTCCTCTCCGGGCCCGGCAGGCCGCACGAGCTAAGATTATACCCTTTCGCCTCTCCTAAAAAAAGACCCAGGGGGCCCTAGGGCCCCCATATGGCTCCGCGGGCAGGACTCGAACCTGCGACCAACCGGTTAACAGCCGGCCGCTCTACCAGCTGAGCTACCGCGGACCGACCGCACTAGGCACTATAGCAGGAGGCCCTGGGAAGCGTCAAGAAGAAGACCCCGGGGAGTTTCCCCGGGGTCCAGCCAGGGATTTCTAAAGCTTCTTCAGGGCCTGGGTGAGCTGGGTGAGGACGTTCTGCGCATCCCCGTAGAGCATCCGGGTGTTGTCGGCGTAGAAGAGCTCGTTCTCCACTCCGGCAAAGCCCCTGCCCTGGCCCCGCTTGATGACGATGACGTTCTTGGCCTTGTCCACGTCCAGGATGGGCATGCCGTAAAGGGGGCTCCCCGGGCGGCGGGCGGCAGGGTTCACCACGTCGTTGGCCCCGATGACCACCGCCACGTCCACGGTGGGGAACTCGGGGTTGATCTCCTCGAGGTCCTTGAGCTTGTCGTAGTCCACGCCAGCCTCAGCCAGGAGCACGTTCATGTGCCCAGGCATCCGCCCCGCCACCGGGTGGATGGCGAACTTCACCTCCACCCCCTTGCTCTCCAAAAGGTCCGCCAGCTCCTTCACCTTGTGCTGGGCCTGGGAAAGGGCCATGCCGTAGCCGGGCACGAAGACCACCTTGCTGGCGTAGGCCAGCATGACGGCAGCATCCTCCACGTCGATGGGCTTGAGGCTTCCCTTGACCTCCCCGGCCTCCTGCTCCACGCCGAACCCCCCCATCAGCACGTTCCACACGGAGCGGTTCATGGCCCTGGCCATGAGCACGGTGAGGAGGGTACCCGCAGCCCCCACCAGGGTCCCCGCCACCATCAAGGCCGGGTTCCCCACGGCGAAGCCCTCAAAGCCCACGGCCATACCGGTGAAGGCGTTGTAGAAGCTGATGGCCACCGGCATATCCCCGCCCCCGATGGGTAGGGTCATGAGAACGCCGAAAAGTAGGGCCAGGAGGAAGAAGAGCACGATGCTCAGGGTGGGGTCGTTCCAGAGGAGGGAAAAGCCCAGGAGGACCGTAACGAGAAGGGCCAGGGCGTTCACCGCCTTCTGCCCGGGGAAGAGGATGGGCCGGCTTTTCATGATGCCCTGAAGCTTGGCGAAGGCGATGAGGCTTCCCGTGAAGGCCACGCTCCCGATGAGGCCACCCAGAATGGCCAAGGCCATGAGGCCGGGGTTCTCAAAGGCTCCCTTCAAGAGCTCCACCGCGGCGATGGTGGCGGCCGCGCCCCCACCCATGCCGTTGTAGATGGCCACCATCTGGGGCATGTCGGTCATGGCCACCTTGACGGCCGCCCACCAGGCCACCACGGAGCCCACCAGAAGGGCGATGAGCATAAGGCCAAAGTTCTGCATCCCCGGCCAGAAGAAGGTGGCCAGAACCGCCAGGGCCATGCCCCACCCCGCCCAGACGATGCCGCTTTTGGCGGTGGTGGGATGGGCCATGCGTTTTAAGCCCACGATGAAAAGGATGGCCACCACGAAGTAGGCTGCCTGGATGAGATCCATTACTGACCACCCCCCTTGCCCGGCTTCCTCTCAAACATCTCCAGCATGCGCACCGTAACCGCATACCCCCCGGCGGCGTTGGCCGCCCCCAGGATGACCCCCAGGAAGCCGATAAGCTTCTCCAAACCGGTTTCCGCGTGCCCCAGGACCACCATGGCCCCCACCACCACCACCCCGTGGATGAAGTTGGACCCGGACATCAAGGGGGTGTGGAGGATCACCGGCACCCGGGTGATGAGCTCATAACCCAAAAAGGCCGTGAGCACGAAGATATAAAGGGCAGACCAGAAGCCAAACTCCATCACGCACCTCCCACGAGGGCCTTGGTGGGCCCGTGCAGGATCTCGCCTTCCTTCATGAGAAGCGCCCCCTGGATGATCTCGTCCTCCCACTTGGGGGCAAACTCGCCCTTTTCCACGAGCAGGCTGGAAAGGTTCAAAAGGTTTTTGGCATACATCTCCGAGGCGTGCACGGAAAGCTCGCTGGGGAGGTTCAAGGGGCCAAAGATCCTCACGCCCCTTACCTCCACCACCTCCCCGGGTTGGGTGAGGACGCAGTTACCCCCGCTTTCCGCCGCCAGGTCCACCACCACCGTGCCCGGCTTCAGGCGCTCCACCATGTCCTCGGTGAGGAGGATGGGGGCTCGGCGGCCCGGCACCTGGGCGGTGGTGATGATGGCGTCCATCCCCGCCACGTGCTCCCGCAGGGCCTCGTGCTGGATGCGCTTCTCCTCCTCGGTAAGCTCCCGGGCGTAGCCGCCCTCCCCTTCCGCGCTGATGGGAAGCTCAATGGGCTTGGCTCCCAGGGAGAGGGCCTGCTCCACCGCCGCCTTGCGCACGTCATAGGCAAAGACCTGGGCCCCCAGGCGCTTGGCGGTGGCGATGGCCATAAGCCCCGCCACCCCCACCCCCATGACCATCACCTTGGCGGGGCGGATGGTGCCCGCCGCCGTGGTGAGCATGGGGAAGAAGCGGGGGGAAAGCCTCGCGGCGTGAAGGGCCGCCAGGTACCCCGCCACCGTGGCCTGGCTGGAGAGGGCATCCATGCTCTGGGCCCGGGTGATGCGGGGGATGAGCTCCATGGCGATCACCGTGGCCTTTTTGGCGGCCAAGGCCTTCACCAGGTCCAGGTTCCTGTGAGCCTGGACAAACCCCACCACGATGGCCCCGGGCTCCAGGGCCTCGACCAGGTCCAAGGGAGGCGGTTGAACAGTGAAAAGCAGGTTGGCGCCCCTCAGAAGCTCTCCTCGCTCCACCACCTCTGCCCCAGCTTCCTGGTAGGCGGCGTCGGGGTAGTAGGCACCCTCCCCGGCGCCCCTCTCTACCCGCACCCTGGCCCCCTGCTTCACCAGGCGGGCCACCACCTCGGGCACCAGGGCCACCCTTCTTTCCCCTGGAGCCCTTTCCTTGGGAACCGCTATGGTCACCATAGGACCCTCCTTCCGCGCCAGTATACCAACGGGGCCACGGGCATCTGTCCTTGGCCTCGAGGGTGACCCACTGGTCAGAAGCGAATCCTTATGGAAGAATGCCTCCATGCGGCCCTCCGGGCTCAAGATCGCCTCCGTACTGCTCCTGGGCATCTTCGCCATCAGCTTCGGCAGCATCCTGGTGCGCCTGGCCCTGGCGGCCTCCGGGGATAGAAGCCTAGCCTTCAGCCTGGTGATGAGCGCGGGGCGGATGGGCCTTGCGGCCTTGCTCCTCCTTCCCAGCTGGCGAAGACCTCTGGCCAGCCGAAGGGGGCTTCCCTACGCGGTGGCCGCCGGGGCTTCCCTGGCCCTGCACTTTGCCCTTTGGATCACCTCCCTCTCCTACACCTCGGTGGCGGCCAGCACCGCCTTGGTCACCACCAATCCGGTCTGGGTCACCCTCTTCGGCTGGCTTTTCTTTCGGGAAGCTCCTTCCGGCCTAACCATGCTGGGGATTGGGATAGCCCTTTTGGGAGGGCTTTTGATCGGCCTGGGGGATGCCCAAGGGGGCGGGGGAACCAATCCCCTCCTCGGGGACTTCCTGGCCCTCCTGGGAGCGGTGGCTGCCTCCCTTTACTTCCTCCTGGGGCGGGAAGCCCAGAGGCGGGGGCTTTCCATCCTGGAGTACGTGCGGATAGCCTACACCACCGCAGCCCTCCTCCTCCTTCCTCTTCCCTACCTCTTTGGCGGAGGGTACGGGGGTTATCCCCTTGCGGTCTACGGCTACATCCTCCTCATGGCCCTTTTGCCGCAGCTTTTGGGCCATACCAGCTTCAACTGGGCCACCCGACACATCCCCCCGGTCCTGGTCACCCTGGCCATCCTCTTTGAACCGGTGGGGGCGAGCCTCCTGGCCTTCCTCCTCTTTGGGGAGCTTCCCGGGGTTCAGGTGCTCCTGGGAGCCCTGGTCCTCCTCCTCGGGGTGGGCATAGCCGTGGTGGGGGCACAGCGATGATCTATGTGGCCCTGGCTGCACTTCTATGGGGCCTGGGCGGGGCTCTGGCCGGGCGGTTCATGGGGGAGATTCCCCCCTCGGTCCTCATCCCCTTGCGCTTTCTCCTGAGCTTTTCTCTGCTTCTCCCCCTGGTGCTCCGGTCTCCCCCGGCCGCCAAGGAGTGGCCCCAGCTCCTCCGGGTGGGGCTCGCCCTCTCCGGGGCCCAGGCCTTCTACTACCTGGCCATCCACGCCACCACCGTGGCCACCGGGATCTTCCTTCAGTACCTGGCCCCCGCCCTCCTCACCCTCTACGCCCTCCTAAGGGGGGAAAGGCTTCCCGGCAAGGCCCTTTTGGGGGTGGCCGTGGCCCTTTTGGGAGCCTACGTGCTGGTGGTGGGGTCCAAGGGTTTCACGGCAAGCCCCCTGGGGGTGGCCTACGGCCTCCTCTCCGCCCTTTCCTTCGCCCTTTACGCTGCCTTCTCCCATGGGCTCAAGACCCCGCCCTTGGTGAGCCTGGGGGTGGCCACGGGGGTGGGAAGCCTCCTCTCCCTCCCCATCCTCCTGGGCAACCTTCCCCGGGTTTGGACCTTGGACCCAGGGGACTGGGGGGCGGTGGCCTACCTGGTTATCCTGGGCACGGTGGTGCCCTTTAGCCTCTTCCTCTTGGGGGTGCGCACGGTACCCGCCCGGAACGCCACCCTAACCGCCATGCTGGAGCCGGTGGCCGGGGCGATCTTCGCCTGGCCCCTGGCGGGAGAACCCTTGAGCTTCGAGGGCCTTCTGGGCGGTACCCTCATCCTCCTGGGAGTGGCTCTGAACCGGAGGTGATATGGCAGCGCGGGTTTTTCTCCTCTTCACCCTAGGCTACTTCCTCTCCTACTTCTACCGGTCGGCCAATGCGGTGCTGGCCAAGGATCTGTCCCAGGACCTGGGCCTGGGTCCGGCGGAGCTGGGCTTTATGACCAGCCTCTTCTACCTCTCCTTCGCCACGGTACAGCTCCCCTTGGGAAGCCTCCTGGACCGGTATGGTCCCCGGATCATCACCCCGGCCCTCCTCCTGGTGGCTTCCCTGGGAAGCGTGGTCTTCGGGCTGGCGCAAAGCTTCCCCACCCTGGCCCTGGGCCGGGCCCTGATCGGGGTGGGGATGGCCGCCGCCCTTATGGGCTCGCTAAAAGCCTTTAGCCTCTGGTTCCCCCGGACCTACGCCACCGTTTCCACCCTCCTGGTGGGCCTGGGGGCCACAGGGGGGCTTTTGGCGGCCACCCCCCTGGCCCTCCTGAAGGAGGCCATGGGCTGGCGGGGGGTCTTCCTCCTGGGGGCAGGGGTGGTGGTCCTGGTGGCCCTTCTCATCTACCTGGGGGTGCGGAACACCCCCCCTGGGGTTCCCTGGCCCAAGGGTGGGGGAGGCGGAGGGCTAAGGGAAGTCCTGGGCAATTCCAGGCTCCTGCGGGTGGCCTTTTTGGCCTTGGCCTTTGCGGGAAGCTTCCTGGCTTTGCAAACCCTCTGGGCTGGGGCCTACGCCTACGCCCTGGGCCTCGAGGCGGTGAAGGTGGGGAACCTCCTCCTCCTCTACTCGGGAGGCGCGGTCCTGGGCTTTTTGGTATCCGGCTACCTGGCCGACCGCCTGGGCACCGCCAAGGTGCTGGTGGGCGCGGCCTCTTTCTTCGCCCTGGGCCTCCTCCTCGCCCTCTTCAAGCTTCTTGCCCTTGCCTACCCCCTCATGGGATTCTTCGGAGCCTTCAACATCCTCACCCTTACCCAGGCCCGGGAGCTAGTGCCCCCTCACCTGGTGGGCCGGGGCACCACCTTGGTGAACCTCTTCGGCATTGGGGGCACCTTCCTGTTGCAGTGGGGGGTGGGGGTGGCGGTGGGAACCCTGGGATACGCCTTCGCCTTCGGCAGCCTTCTTGGCCTTCTCCTTCTGGCTCTTTTCCTTTACCGCCCCCTTCTCGGTTTGGGGAAAACCTCGGGGTGAAAACCTCCTGGACCCCCATTCGGTCAGTCTAGGCGTTCTTGCGGAAGCGGATTGGGAAAAGGAGCGGGCGTTCCCAAGGGCCCAAAGGGTGGTACCATTCCTGGGTCCTGAGATATCTTGGAGTATATTCCATTTTCCCCGGCAGGCGGCGAACTTTGTTATATGCCCTCGAGGCCTTGCGGGGACCTTTTGCGATTAGGAGCCGGCATCTAGCCTGTTAGCCAATGGCCGAGCCTGGGCAAAACTAACACTTTTGGGTTAAACTCCCTCCATGCTAGCCCAGGTGCGAAGCTATACCCTCTTCGGCCTGGACGCGGTTCCCGTCACCGTGGAGGTGGATGTTAGCCCCGGGCTTCCCAGCTACGCCCTGGTGGGGTTGCCGGACAAGGCGGTGGAGGAAAGCCGGGAGCGGGTCAGGGCCGCCCTAAAGAACTCGGGCTTCCCCTACCCCCAGGCCCGGGTGGTGGTGAACCTGGCCCCGGCGGAACTCCGTAAGGAAGGAAGCCACTTTGACCTGCCCATCGCCTTGGGGCTTCTGGCCGCCCAAGGGGTGGTGCCCCTGGAGGGCCTGGCGGGCCTGGCGGTGGCCGGGGAGCTGGGCCTGGATGGAACCCTGCGCCCGGTGCCCGGGGCGGTGAACCTGGCTTTGGGGGCCTTGGGCGAAGGGAAAAAGCTCCTCCTGCCCCTGGAAAGCGCCAAGGAGGCCGCCTTGGTGGAGGGGGTGGAGGTCTACGGGGTGGAAAACCTCCTTCAGGCGGTGGCCTACCTGAGGGGAGAAGAGGAGCCCAGGAGGGTGGAGCCCGACGATCCCGTGGCCGCCCTGGAGGCTTTGGACCTCCGGGACGTGAAGGGCCAGGCCAAGGCCAAAAGGGCCCTGGAGATCGCCGCCGCCGGTTACCACCACCTCCTTATGGTGGGAAGCCCGGGCTCGGGAAAAACTATGCTGGCTAGGCGCCTTCCCTTTCTGCTTCCCCCTTTGAGCCAGGAGGCCGCCCTCGAGGTAAGCCGCATCCACTCCGCCGCCGGGCAGATCCTTAAGGGCCTGGTGCGCACGCCCCCCTTCCGCGCCCCCCACCACACGGTGAGCTACGCGGGCCTCATCGGGGGCGGGGCCATCCCCAAGCCGGGGGAGGTTTCCCTGGCCCACCGGGGGGTGCTTTTCCTGGACGAGTTCCCCGAGTTTTCCCGGGATGCCCTGGAAGCCCTCCGCCAGCCCCTCGAGGACGGGGTGGTGACCGTCTCCCGGGCCAGGGCCAGCCTCACCTTCCCCGCCCGCTTCCTCCTGGTGGCGGCCATGAACCCCTGCCCCTGCGGCTGGTACGGGGACCCGGAGCGGGCCTGCACCTGCACCCCGGCAAGCCGCCAGCGCTACGTGGGGAAGATCTCCGGACCTCTCCTGGACCGGTTTGACCTGGTGGTGGAGGTGCCCCGCTTAACCCCAGCTGAGCTCGCCCGCGCCCCCGAAGGGGAAGGCACCGAGGCCGTGCGGGAAAGGGTCCTAAGGGCCCGGGAGAGGATGCTCGCCCGGCAGGGCAGGCCCAACGGGGAGCTTGCGGGAAAGGCCCTGAGGGAGCACGTACGCTTAACCTCGGGGGCGGAAAACCTCCTCCAGGCAGCGGCCAAGCGGATGCTCCTTTCCGCCAGGAGCTACGACCGCCTCCTCCGGGTAGCCCGCACCATCGCCGACCTGCAGGGAGCGGAGAGCGTGGAGGAAAACCACGTGGCCGAGGCCTTGGCCTACCGCAAGACCCTCTAGCCCACCTGGGCAGCAAGCCAGGGAACAAGGGCCTCCGCCGCCTCGAGGTTGGTGGCCAAGGGCACCCCGTGCACGTTGCACACCCGCATGAGGGCCTGCACGTCGGGCTCGTGGGGCTTGGGGGTGAGGGGATCCTGGAAGAAGAGCACGCAAAGCACCTTTCCCTCAGCCACCCTGGACCCGATCTGCATATCCCCTCCCAGGGGACCGGAAAGAACCCGCTCCACCTCGAGGCCGGTGGCCTCCTGGATGCGTTTCCCCGTGGTGCCCGTGGCCAGGAGGGGGAAGCGGGAAAGAAGCTCCCGGTGCCGTTGGCAAAAGGCCACCATATCGTCCTTCTTGGCATCGTGGGCGATAAGGGCCAAGGCCTTCATGGGACCATTGTATGCTCCTTTCCATGGAAGCCCTCACCTTCAAGGAGGCCCAGAGGCAGGTGGACGCCTGGATCAGCCAGTTCAAGGAAGGCTATTTCCCGCCTCTTCTCATGCTGGCCCGTCTGACGGAGGAGCTAGGGGAGGTGGCCCGGGTCCTGGCCCACCGCCATGGGAAGAAGCCCAAGCCAGGGGAGGAGGAAGGGGATCTGGCCATGGAGCTCGCCGACCTCCTCTTCGTCCTCATCTCCCTGGCCAACCGGGAGGGCATCGACCTGGAGGAAGCCTTCCTCAAGGCCATGGCCAAGTACCGGGACCGGGACGGGGAGCGCTGGACCCGGAAAGGGGGCTAGGATGGAGCGCCCCTTTTTGGAAGCCCAGGGCCTGCACAAGCGCTTCGGGGCCCTCGAGGCCGTCCTGGTGGGCTACTTGCTCTGGTCCTTCACCCTGCTTTCCTATAGCAGCCTCTCCTTCGGCCTCACCGAGGAGGCCCAGACGGGCACCCTGGAGCAGGTCTTCCTTACCCCCTATGGGCCGATTCCCCTTTTTCTGGTGCGGAACCTCTCCGGCCTCCTCATCCAGGGGCTCCTGGTCTTTCTCATCGCCTTGGTGCTCATGGCCCTAACGGGAGCCCGGCTTTCCTTCCATCCCGGAGTGGTTCTCCCCTTCCTGGCCGTTCTCCTGGGGGGGTATGGCCTCGGGTTTGCCATGGGAAGCCTGGCCCTTTTATACAAGCGCATCGGCCAGCTTCTGGGCCTTTCCCAGTTCCTCTTGCTCTTTCTCCTGCAAGCCCCGGGCCAGGGGCTTTTTCTCCTCTTGCCCATGGCCCCCGGGGCCGCCTTAGCCCGGAGCATGCTGGCGGAAGGAGCGCCCCTGGACCCCCTGTTCCTGCTTCTGGCCTTCCTGAACGGCTTCCTCTACCTGGGCCTGGGGCTTTTCCTCTTCAAACTGGCGGTACATCGGGCCAAGAAGCTGGGGCTTTTGCATGGCTACTAGGCTCGTCCTTCTCGCCTTGGGACCCGCCCTGGCCCTGGGCCTGGGGCGGTTCGCCTACGCCCTGGTCCTGCCCCTCATGCAAAACGCCTGGGGGCTTTCCTACGCCCAAGCGGGGATCCTGGGAAGCGCCAACACCCTGGGCTACCTGGTGGGGGCCTTTTTCAGCCACCGCCTCCTAGGCCGGGTGGGCTACCGGAAAGGGTTCTTTCTGGCCCTCTTCCTGCAGGGCCCCATCCTGGCCCTCACGGGGATGGAAAACCTCCCCCTGGTCTTCAGCCTGCGGTTTCTCCAGGGTTTTCTGGGTGCCCTGGTCTTCGTGGGAGGGGCGGCCCTCCTCATGGCCCTGGGCAGTTCCGGGCGAACCCTGGGGATCTACTACGGGGGCGTGGGCCTGGGGCTTCTTCTGGCCCCGTGGCTCCTATGGGGAGCCGCCGAGCCCACGGGGGCCTGGGCCAGGCTGGGCCTGTATAGCCTCCTGCTGGGCCTGCCCGCCCTCCTCGCCTGGCCTCTTCTGAAAGAACCCCCACCCCCCGTCCAGGGCGAGGGAAGCCTCTGGCCCATCCTTCCCCTACTCCTGGCCTACGGCCTTTACGGGGCGGGGTACATCGGCTACATGACCTTCGTGGCGGCGGTGGTGGGGGACTCCCTGGTCCTCTTCGGCCTCCTGGGCCTGGGAGCCCTTCTCACCGGACCCGTCTGGGGGCCCTGGGTGGAGCGGGTAGGGGGGAGAAAAGGGCTTTTCCACGTGCTTCTGGTGCTCTTCCTGGGAAGCCTTCCACCCCTGGCCCTGCACCTTTCCGCCCTTAGCGCCCTTCTCTTCGGCCTTTCCTTCCTGGGGGTGATCACCGCCCTCACCCAGGCCTTCCGCACCCTCCTTCCCCCTTCCGCCTGGCCCCGGGCCATGGGGCTTTCCACGGCCGCCTTCGCCCTAGGGCAGGCGGTGGGACCTGCCGTGGCCGGGTTCTTTGCGGAGATGGCGGGGCGGGGGGAGGGGGCGCTTTGGGCGGCCAGCGTCCTCCTCTTCCTGGCCCTCCTCCCCACCTGGTCCCGCCCTCAGAAACCGTAAAGGGCCCGGTACTTCTCCTCCAGGTAGGCCAAAAAGGGCCGGGCGCTGGGGGGCGTGCCGGTCACCCGCTCCACCAAGGCCTTGGGGCGGAAGCGGCTACCCTCGGCGTGGATGTTCTTACGGGTCCAATCCAAAAAGGCATGGAACTCCCCCCGCCGGAACTGGGCCTCGAGGTCCCCAAGCTCCTCCTGGGCCTTTTGGAAGAACTGGGCGGCGTAGAGGTTGCCCAGGGTGTAGGTGGGGAAGTAGCCGAAAAGCCCCCCAGACCAGTGCACGTCCTGCATCACCCCGTCCTTGTAGTCCTTGGGAGCCACCCCCAGGTAGGCCCGGTACCGTTCCGCCCAGGCCCCGGGGAGGTCCTCCAGGGCAAGCTCCCCCCGGAAGAGGGAAAGCTCCAGCTCCAGGCGCACCAGGATGTGGAGGTTATACGTGACCTCGTCCGCCTCCACCCGGATGAGGGAGGGCTCCACGGCGTTGATGGCCTGGTGGAAGTCCTCCAGGGCCACGTCCCGGAGGCTTGGGAAGTGCTCCTTGGCCCGGGGGAAAAACCGCTCCCAAAAGCCCAGGGAGCGGCCCACCAGGTTCTCCCAGGTGCGGCTTTGCGACTCGTGAACCCCCAGGGAGACCGCCTCCCCCCTTGGGGTCCCCCAGTGCTCCTTGGGCAGGCCCTGCTCGTAGAGGGCATGGCCCATCTCGTGCAGGGTGCCGAAGATGCCGGCGTTGAAGAAGTCCTCGAAGTAGCGGGTGGTGATGCGCACGTCCCCGGGCCCGATGGAGATCTCAAAGGGATGGGCAGTGGGGTCCAGGCGGCCCGCCTCGAGGTCGTAGCCGCAGGCGGCGAGAAGCTCGAGGGCAAAGGCCCTCTGGGCCTCCTTGGGATAGGAGCGGTGCAGGATGGTGGTGTCGGGTTTCCGGCCGCTACCCAGGATCCGGTCCAAAAGCCCCTGAAGCCCCTCCCTCAGCTGGGCGAAAAGGGGCAGAAGCTCCCCCGAGCGCATCCCCGGTTCAAACCCGTCCAGAAGGGCATCGTAAACCTCCCCATAGGGAGGGTCCCCGGGAGCCACGGGAAGGCCGTAGAGGATCTCCGCCTTCTCCTTGGTGAGGGCGAACACCCGGCGCAAGTAGGGCAAGAACCCCTGCCAGTCGTCCCTGGGACGGGCTTCCTCCCAGTAGCTTTCCGCCTCGCTTTGCGCCTGGGCCAGCTCCACCGCAAGCCGCTCGGGAATGGCCCGGGCACGCTCGTAGGCCTGCCGCCACTCCCGGACGTTGACCGCCGCATCGGATAGGGGATCCTGCACCAGGTGGGAGCCCTCCACCGCCGAAAGCCACTCCCCAATCCTGGGGTCGGTGGCCCGCTGGTGGAGGAGGCGGGCCAGGGCGGCCATCTGCCTCGCCCGGTGCTCGTGCCCCTTCTTCGGGATCATGGTGCGCTGGTCCCAAGCCGCCAGGGCCCCCAGGGAGGCCAGGTAGGCGGTTTCCCTTTGGAACTCCAAAAGCTGCTGATAAGCCGCTTCAGGTTTCACGGAAGCATCTTACCGTTCGATTGCCCGCCTCGGACCACCGCCAGGCGGTGAGGTAGCCCACCCCCTGCCGACAGGCCTGGTAGAAACGCTCCATCGCAACCGATGCCAAGGAAAACGGCAGCAGTTGGCAACCCCGTGAAACTCCCGAGCCATCCTTTTTGACGATACCAACCGCCCAAGGGAAGGGGAAAGCCTCTCGCGCCAGGCTTAAGGCCTTTGCAGAACCTCGCACCTGGGAACGGCACCCCTGGCCCGTTGCCGGCAACCCAGGGTTTGGGCCTTAAAATGCCTCCATGTGGACTTTTTTTGCCCTGCTCCTCGGCCTAGCGGTGGGCTCCTTCCTGAACGTGGTCATCCACCGCCTGCCCAAAGGGGAGTCCATCGTCTTCCCACCTTCCCGCTGCCCCGCCTGCGGGCATCGCCTAGCCCCTTGGGACCTGGTACCCGTGCTCTCCTACCTGGCCCTTAAGGGGCGGTGCCGCTATTGCAACGACCCCATATCCCCCCGCTATCCCCTGGTGGAGGCCCTCACCGGGCTGCTTTTTGCCCTGGCTTCCCTCTTCTACCCTCCCTCGGCCCAGGCTTTCCTCACCTTCGCCTTCCTGGCCCTCCTGGTGGCCCTTTCCTTCATAGACCTGGACACCTTTGAGCTTCCCGATTCCCTCACCTACGGCCTCCTCTTCCTGGGGCTCCTTTCCGCCTACCTCCTTTCCTTCCCCCGCCCCTTTGCCGAGGCCCTGGACGGGGCCTTGATCGCCGCCGGGGTCCTGGGGCTGGTGGCGGGGTATGGGGGGCTTTTCCTGAGGCGCTTCCGCGAGGCCAGGGCGGAGGTGCCCGTGGGACCCCACCAGGTGCACATGGCGGCCCTTTTCGGTGCCCTCCTGGGCCCGGGGGTGGGCATGGCCCTGGCCTTCCTCACCTGGGCCCTTTCGGGGCGCACGGGAAAACCCGTGGTGCTTCCCGACCGAATTACCCTTCCCCTCTTGCCCTTGGCCTGGATCCTGGCCCCCTACCTGGGGGCCGAGCTCCTAAGCACCTTGAAAGGGTCCTTCCTGGCCGCAGGGGGGTTGGCCCTGGCAGGGGGGCTTTACTGGGCCTTCAAACCCGTAAACGAGGTAAATGAGGTAAACAAGGAGGCGGAGGAAACCGATCCCGTGGCCATGGGCTACGGGGATGTGAAGCTTTTGGGGGCGCTGGGAGCCTGGCTTGGGCTTTATAGCCTCCTGGCCCTGTTCCTGGGGGTCTTCGCCGGAGCCCTGGTGGGCCTGGCTTTCCGGCAACGGAAAATCCCCTTCGGCCCCTACTTGGCCTTAGGAGGTGGGGTGGCCTTCTTCTTCGGGGAAACCCTGTGGCAGATGTACATGTCCTGGCTAGGGCTATAGTGGGGAGGATGGCGGTGGACCTTCTTCCCATCCTGGCCCAAAGGCGAAGCGTGCGCCGCTTTAAGCCGGTGCCCATACCCGAGGAAGACTTAGAGAAGCTCCTATTCGCCCTGCAGAGAGCCCCCACCGACGCCAGCGCCCAACTGTATAGCGCCATCCGGATCACGGACCCCGGGCTCAGGGAAAAGGTGGCCCAGCTTTCCGGTAACCAGGAGCACATCCGCCAGGCAGCGGAATTCTTCGTTTTCCTGGCAGACATCCATCGCCTGGAGAGGCTTCTCGCCCACCGGGGGGAAAGGATGGCCTTCTGGCCCAAAACCGCCTTGCACTTTGCCCTCTTGGATGCAGGGCTTGCCGCCAGCTACCTGGCCCTTACCGCCGAGGCCCTGGGCTACGGGGTCTGCTTCATCGGAGGGGTGCTGAACGGGGTGGAGGAGCTCATCAACCTCCTGGAGCTTCCCAGGGGGGTCATCCCCGCGGTGGGCCTGGCGGTGGGCGTTCCGGATGAGGAAGGCCCTCCCAGGCCCCGGCTTCCGAGGAGCCTGGTGGTGCACGAAAACCGGTACCGGCCCTACAGCCCGGAAGACCTCGAGGCCGCCTTCCAGGCCATGGCCCCCTATAGCCGGGTGGGGGACTGGGGAAGGGTCTTGAGGCGGTACTTCGCCCAAGGGGGAACCATGGAGGAGAGGGAAAAACCCTACGGCCGGGCCCTGGCCCGTCAGGGCCTGGATCCCGACCTTCCCCCCGGTACCCCCTTCTACTCCCTGGGTGCCCTGCTGGCGGAGGCTCTGGGGGAAGCCCGGGCCGTCCTTTTCCGCAAGGGGGAGGCCTGGCTGGAGCGGGAAACCGAAGCCTTCCGAGGGGAAGGAAGCCCGGGGGAGGCCCTCCTCACTGCCCTAAGGAAGGCCCGGGGGGAGATGAAGGACTGGCCCTGAACCCAGGCGCGGCCTACCTCAAGGCCTCCTGCACCACCCGCCGGGCACCCCGGTAGGCCTTCTGGTAGAAGGGAGCCTCGAGGCTCTCGATCACCACCCGGCTCCCGTAGCTGCTGGCGTGGGCGAAGACCCCCCGGCCTAGGTAAAGGCCCACGTGGTCGACGTCCTTTCCCCCAAAGCTGAAGAAGACCAGGTCCCCCGGGCGCAAGGACTCGACAGCGGGAAAGGCCTGAAACTGCTCCCGGGTGGTGCGGGGTAGGGCTATGCCCAGCTCGGCGTAGACCTGGGCTACAAAGGCTGAGCAGTCCACGGAGGTGGGCGAGTTGGCCCCGTACTTGTAGGGCACCCCCAGATAGCGGAGGACGATCTTGAGAAGCGGGCTTTCCGGGTCGTAATCCTCGCCCACCCCCAGGGGGGATTCCCCCGGGTCACGGGTATGGCCTCCACCCTGGGACGAGGGAGGGGACTCCGGGGAGGTTTTCCCCCTGGATCCATCCTCCCCCCTGGGGGCCGGGATCCTCAGGGTCTGGCCCACCTTAAGCCCCGGCGTGGAAAGCCCGTTGAGGCGCATGAGCTCCTCCACCGTGGTCCCATAGCGGCGCGCCAGGGAGAAGAGGGTATCCCCGGGGGCCACCACGTGGATGCGCTCCCCCCCTTGGGGAAGCCTGAGCACCTGCCCCGGCCGGATGAGAAAGGTATCCAGGCCATTGAGGCGCATGAGCTCCTCCACCGTGGTGCCGTAGCGCCGGGCGATGGAGAACAGGGTATCCCCTGGGGCCACGGTGTGCGATAGGGCAGGCCCTTCCAAAGAGCCCCCTGGGGAAGAGCCCACCTGGGCCAGGGCCGAGGGGAAAAGAACCCATAGAACCACCAGGGCCAACCTGCGGGGCATGGCCCCATTCTACAGGAAGCGCCCCTTGGCCTTTTCCCGGGGGTGTGCTACAATCCCGGAAGGCGGGGGCCGTTAGCTCAACTGGCAGAGCACCGGTCTCCAAAACCGGGGGTTGGAGGTTCGAGTCCTTCACGGCCCGCCACGCCAGCCCAAAGGGCTAGGTTTAAGGCCCCTCGAGGGCCTTTTTTAAATCCTTCCGCCTGCCATGCAGGATTACCAGGTGCTCATCGTGGGGGCGGGCTTTGCGGGAAGCGAGGCCGCCTACCGCTTAGCGCAAAGGGGGGTGCGGGTGGGCCTCCTCACCCAGAGCCTGGACTCGGTGATGATGCCCTTTTTGCCCCCAATGCCCCCTTTCCCGGAAGGGAGCCTCCTGGCCCAGGCCTACGACCCGGCCGATCCCCGGCTTTGGGCCTTCCACGCCCGGGCCAAGTACCTCCTGGAAAACCAGCCCAACCTGCATCTCTTCCAGGCCACCGCCACGGAACTCCTCCTCGAGGGGAAAAGGGTGGTGGGGGTGGGCACGTGGGAGGGCCCCCCGGCCAGGGCCTTCCATGTGGTGCTGGCGGTGGGAAGCTTTCTCGGGGCCAGGCTCCGCATGGGCGAGGTGGAGGAGGAGGCGGGCCGGCTCTCCGAGGCCAGCTACCCGGACCTCTTCCTCCACCTCCAGGCCCTGGGCTTCCGCTTCCTGAAACGGGAAAGGGAGGTACCCCAAACCCCGGGAACCCCTGGCTACACCGTCAGCTACCACGCCTTCCATCCGGAGGAATGGGAGGAGACTACCTTCCGTCTAACCAGGCTCGAAGGGCTTTACGCCGTGGGCCTTTGCGTGCGGGAAGGGGAGTATGCCCTCATGAGCCAAGAAGGCCTGCGCCTGGCGGAGCACCTTCTCCATGAGCTTGGGTAGGGGTTTTTCCCCCGGATCCACAAGCTGTTCCCTTCGGGAAGCCGCCCCTTCCCCATCCCAAGGAGCCACGTACACCCCCACCCGTAGCCTGCGGTGGGTGAGGGTGTGGTGCACCTCCCCGGCGAAGCGGGGGTCCACCCCAAAGCTTCGCACCCTCCGGGGAAGTTCCTCCTGGGGAAAGAGGGGCACCCCGTAAAGCCCGGCGAAACGCCCTTCCAGCCTCTCCAGGTAAACCCCTTCCCTCCCCCAAAGGACCAGGGCCGCCAGGGCTTCCTCCCGCACTTTTCGCCTCCTGGCCCCTGGGTAACGCCCCGGGTCCACCCGCCCCTGGCACAAAGGGGCGACGGGGCACTCCGAGCAAAGGGGCCTCCGGGGTAGGCACACCGTGGCCCCCAGGTCCATGAGGGCTTGGTTCCACTCCCCCGGGGCTTCCCCTTGGGGCAGGAGGCCTTGGGCCAGGTTTCGAAGCATCCTGGGGGCAGGGTTTTCCAGGGCAAAAACCCGGGAAAGCACCCGCCTCACGTTACCGTCCACCGCCGCTACCCTTTCCCCAAAGGCCAGGGAGGCCACCGCCGCCGCCGTGTACGGACCCAGGCCGGGAAGCTTAAGAAGCTCGGCGTAGCTTCGGGGCAGGGCCTCCACCTCCTGGGCCAGGAGGTGGAGGTGAAGGGCCCGGCGGTAGTAGCCCGCTCCCTGCCAGGCCTTAAGCACCTCCTCCAAGGAAGCCTCCCGCAAGGCCTTTAGGGTAGGGAAACGGGCAAGGAAGCGGTGGTAGTAGGGGATGGCCTGGGCGGTGCGGGTTTGTTGGAGGAGTACCTCGGCCACCAGGATGCGGTAGGGATCCTTCTCCCCCCGCCAGGGAAGGGAGCGGGGGTTTTCCCGGTACCAGGCGAGCAGAGCTTCCTGAAACTTCTCCATGCTCAGTGGACCCCGAAAAGCCTTCGGTGCTCCACCATGAGACAACGATCAGCCACCACGGGAATGCCCGCTTCCTTTAACGCCTCTTCAAAGCCTGGATGGCGGATGCCGGTCTGCAGCCACGCCAGGCCCGGCCTCAGGGCCAAGACCTCCGGCAGGTGGGCCAAGAGGGCCTCCGGAGGGCGGAAGACATCCAGGATATCCACGGGCTCGGCGATCTCCTTCAGGCTCGCCACCACCCGCATCCCGAAAAGCTCTTCCCCGGCAAAGCGGGGGTTAACAGGCAGGATGCGGTACCCCTTCTCCCAGAGGTACCGGGGCACGTAGTGGGCGGGGCGGGAAGGATCCTTGTGGGCCCCGAGAACGGCGATGCTCCGGGCCTTTTCCAGGTAGGCCTTGAGCTCCAGGTCGGTCATGGCCGGTAGTCCAGGGGCCTCAGGTAAAACTCCCCGATGGCCGTGGAGGAAAGGAGGGCCACGGTGGGAAGGGCCCGCTTCCAGTGGGTGCGGTTTACCCGCTCCTTAACCCGCCCTATCTCCTCCAGGGTGTAGCCCAGGCTCTCTATGTAGGCATCGGGGTAGCCCTTCAGATAATGCTCCAGGATGACATCCGCCCGGAGGTAGCGCACCCCCAGGTCCCCCTCGTCCGTCTGGCCCGGGATGAGATCCGCGGTGGGGACCTTCTCCACCACCGCCTGCGGCACCCCGAGAAAGCGGGCCAAGCCCCAGACCTGGGTCTTGTAGAGGTCCCCCAAGGGGTTCACGGGGGGGGTGTCGTCCCCGTGCCAGGTGAAGTAGCCGAAAAGCCTTTCCGTCTTGTTGCCCGTGCCCAGGGGCAAGGCCTGGTAGGCCTGGGATTTGTCAAAGAGCACCATCATCCGCGCCCGGGCCATGAGGTTGCCCTTGCGGTGGGGGGTGAGGTCCGGGGTCATGGCGGCATAGCCCTCCACCATGGGGGTAATGTCCACCTCCTCCAGGTCCACCCCGAAGGTTTCCGCCACCAGGTAGGCGTGCTCCCGGGAAAGGGGGCTGGAGTCCCGGTGGGGAAGGAAAAGGGCATGGACTTGCTTCCGCCCCAGGGCCCGCACCGCCAGGGCCAAGGTGGTGGCGGAGTCCACCCCTCCGGATACCGCCACGATGGCCTTCTCGTAGCCCCGCCAGGCCAGCTCCTCCCGGATAAAGCGGGTGAGGAAGTCCGCCACCAGGGGCCAGTTGAGCTCCAGGCTTTCCTGGGCTTTGGGCGCCTGAACGATCCTCATCCTCCCCCCTTTCCAAGAACCCTCTCCAGGTCCGGGAGAAGAAGGGGAAGGGCCGCCTCGAGGTCCGAAAGCAGGGGGCTATCGTAGCGCACCGGGGGAATGCGCCCGGGGTCCAGGTCGAAGAGCAAAGCCGCCTCCTCAAAGAGGGGGGCCTCGGCCAGAATCCTCCCTTCGGGCCCCACCGCCAGGCTTCCCCCGCTCATCCCCTTCCCCCCCTCAAACCCCACCAGGCTGGAGAGCACCACGTACACCCCGTGCTCCGCCGCCACCGCCCGGGCCAGGGTTCGCCAGCGCTCCACGTTCTCCGGGCGTTCCCCCTGGAAGCCCCTGGCCGGGCTTGCCGCCGGCACGTAGATGGCCTCCGCCCCATCCAAGGCGGCAATGGCCGCGGTGATGGAGTGCCAGAAGTCCTCGCAGATGAGGATGGCCACCCGGCCGAAACGGGTGTTAAAGGCCTCCACCCGCCTGCCCCGGGCCAGGTAGCGCTCCTCGTCAAAAACCCCGTAGGTGGGCAGGAAGACCTTGCGGTGCACGTGAACCACGCGGTGGGGAAGCTCGAGGTAGGCGGCGCTGTTGTAATAGGCCCCCTCATCCCGCTCATAGAAGCCCACCACCACGTCCAAAAGCCCCTCCCACCCCACGGCCCGGTGCACCCCTGAAAGGAGCTCCAAAAGCTCGTGGCGGGTCAGGGCCAGTTCCCGCACCCCTCCCTGCAGGAAATACCCGGTCAGGGCGGCCTCGGGAAGGACCACCACCTCGGGGGCATGGGGACGGAGGGCCTCGAGGCGCTCCGCCAAGCGGGCCAGGTTCTCCTTAACCCTGGCCTTCTCCGGACGAAACTGCAAGATGGCGTGCCGGATCACGGATCTAGCCTACACCCCCATGAACCGTAGCGTTGGGCTCCAGGTAAAGCCTGGGGTCCGCCTCCGGGAAGGGGTTATCCCGCTCCTCCAGGGCCTTAAGCTCCTCGGGGGAAACCCCCCGGAGGAGCTGAAAGAAGGCCTCGGCATGCCCCTGGTAGCGTTCCTTGGCGTACCCCGCCGCCTGGGCGGTATCGATGAGGAAGGGCCAGTCGGAGGCCTCGAGGAGCAACAGCTCCCGCATGGCCTGCTGGAGCACCCTGGAGGGCAGGTTGCCGTGGCGCACCGCCTCCCGCATGGCCCCTTCCGCCCGGTACACCGTGCGCCAGTAGTCCCAGGTGGCCTCGTTGAGCCAGACCCTGTGGTCCCCACCCCGGCCCCAGGAACCCTCGGGCAAGGCGGAGCGCACCGCCTTGCCCTGGATCGCTTCCTTCGCCGTCACCGCCTGCACTCCCCTCCTTTGGGCCAGAATCCTCAGCACCTCCTCCAGCCAGGCCACCCCCTCGTACCACCAGTGGCCGAAGAGCTCGGCGTCGTAGGGAGCCAGGATGACCCCATCCGGGTGCTCCCGGGAGAGCCGCTCCACCAAATCCACGAAGTGAACGGCATGCTCCTTCACCTTGAGAAAGGCCGCCTCGGGGTCGTAGGGCGCCTTGGCCGAGAGGTCCGCCTGGCGGTGGGTCACCCGCCAGTGGTGGAGGCCGGAGATGGGGTCCTTGCGGTGGAACTCCCGGTAAAGCCCCTCCCCCGGGTAGCCATAGTCGGCGCTCCAGACCTGCAAGGAGGTCTCCAGGTTGCGGGCCAAAACCCTCAGGCCCGACTCCAGCTCGTGGACGTAGTAGGTGGCCTCAGCGCTTTCCACCGGACCCAAGGAGGCCTCCCCGTAAGGGGAAAGGGGCCTTCCCCCCTGGACCAGGTGGGCGTCCACGAAGGTGTAACGGATCCCCGCCCGCATGAGGAACTCGTCCACCCCGGGCCTGACCCCTTCCGGAGCCCCCTCCACAGGGGGCTTCCAGGGACCCCTGGGCCGGTAGGCCATCTCGGGAAGCCAGTAGCCCGTGGGATCCTTGGCGAAGTGGCGGCGGTAGGTGATCACCCCGGTTTTGATCTGGGCCCAAAGGGCCTCGTCGTAGCCCAAAAGGGGGGAGTAGCCGTGGGTGGCGCTGGAGGTGAGAAGCTCCACCTGGCCCCGGTCCTGGGCCCGGCGGAAGGCGGCAAGGAGGTCCCCCCTCAGGTGGTGGAAATGATCCAGGGTAAGTTCCCAAAAGGCCACCTGGTGGCGGGCGCTGGCCTCGAGGTCCGTCCCCTGGTAACGGAGATAATCCCCCTGGGCCCGCTCCAGCCGATCCCTGGCATACGCCCAAAAGCCTTCCCTCACCCTGGCGTCGGCCAGCTGCTCCGCCAGGATGGGGGTGATCCCCAAGGTAAAACGGGCCTCCACCCCTTCGGCATAAAGCCGCTCCAGGAGCCTAAGAAGCGGCAGATAGGTTTCCGCCATGGCCTCGTAGAGGGTTTCCTCCCCAAAGGGCCACATCCCGTGGGAGCGCACGTAGGGGAGGTGGGCGTGGAGGACCAGGGCAAAGCGCGCCATGGGTCTAGCGTACCACGGTGCCTTCCCCGGCCAGGGCCCGCCTTATGGGGTCTTCCACCCGGGCATCGGCGAAAATGACCCGCTTCACTCCCCCCTTCACCGCCTCCACCGCCCCCATCACCTTCCGCTTCATCCGCCCCTGGGCCAGGGAAAGGTACTCGGGGTCCTCCACCCTATCCACGGGAATTTCCCGCACCAGGCTGGCCTCGTCGGGGTAACGGGCCAGAAGGCCCGGCACGTTGGAGAGGTACACCAGGGCCTCCGCCTGGTAGACGGTGGCGAGAAGGGCCGCCACCTGGTCCCCGTCGGTATTGATGGCCTCCCCCTCGTAGCTGATGGCGGGAGGGGTGATGACCGGGAGATACCCAGCCCCAAGGAGAAGGTCCAATAGATCCCGGTTCACCCGCTCCACGGTGCCCGTGTAGTCCCCGCGGTGGATCTTGATCTTGCCGTCTTCCACATACTTCACCGCGGTCTTGCGGCGGCCCTCCAGAAGCCTTCCATCCAGCCCGGAAAGCCCCAGGGCATTGGCCCCTTCCCTTTGCAAAAGCTCCACCAGGCGCTTGTTCACCAGGCCGCAGTAGACCATCTCAAAGATCTCCAGGGTCCTGCGGTCGGTGAGGCGGCTCACCTGTCCCCCGGGGTGGGTGAGGAACCGGGGCGGGTGACCCAGGGCCTCCGCCACCTTGTTGGTTTCGGCGCTCCCCCCGTGGACCAAAAGAAGCCTCACCCCCTCCTTCCACAAGGAGGCGGCATCCCTGGCCACCGCCTCGTAGTTGATGCCCTCGGCACCCCCTACCTTGACCACGATCACGGCAACCCCCTTGCACCTACGGGTGCAGTCCCGGGAAATCCAGGCCCAGGGTCTCGGGCCAGCCCATGCGGATGTTTAGGGCTTGTAGGGCGTGCCCGGCGGTGCCCTTCACCAGGTTGTCGATGGCGGTCATCACCACCAGCCTCCCCGTGTCCTCCTCCAGCTCAAAGCCGATGTCCGCATAGTTGGTGCCCTGGACGAAGCGGGGGTCGGGATAGCGGTGAATGCCCTTTTTCTGCTTGACGATACGGATAAAAGGCTCACCCCCATAGGCCTCCCGGTACGCCTGCCAGACATCCCGCTCGCTCCAGCCATCCTGCAAAAAGGCCTGGGCGGTCATGAGGATGCCCCGCACCCGGTCGGTGGCGATGGCGGTGAGGTACACCTCAGGCTTTCCCGGGAGGTTCTCCACCACCTCGGCGGTGTGGCGGTGGCCCGTGGGCTTGTAGACCCGGATGGAGCCGGCCCGCTCGGGATGGTGGCTGGCAGGGCTGGGCTCAGCCCCCGCCGCCGAGGTGGAGATGAGGAGGGTGACGAAGATGGGTCCGGGCTTCAGCACCCCCCCTTTAAGGAGGGGGTACAGGCCCAGGAGCGTGGCGGTGGCGTTGCACCCGGCCCCCGCCATCCAGTCCGCTTCCTTAAGCCTCTCCCGGTAAAGCTCGGGCAGGGCGTAGACAAAGCGGCCGAGAAGCTCGGGCCTGGGATGCTCCCCGTAGTACTTGCGGTAGAGGTCCAGGTCCTTAAGCCGGAAGTCCGCGGAAAGGTCGATGAGGATGGGGGCTAGATCCGCATAGCGATCGAACTCCTGGGCGAAGACCCCGTGGGGCAGGGAAAGCACCAGGATGTCGGCGGGCTCCAGTTTCTCCGGGGGGATGAACTTCAGGTTGGTCCTCCCCCTCAGGTTGGGATGGACGAAGGCCACGGGCTCGCCAGCGAAGCGCCTCGAGGTTACCTGCTTCACCTCGAGGTAAGGGTGGGAAAGAGCCAGGCGCAAAAACTCCCCTCCCGCATACCCCGAGGCCCCCACGATGGACACGGTTTTTTTCTCGGCGCTCATGAAGCCGTCCTCCCTTGCTCCCACGTGTACCGGAGGATCTCCCCCGGGATATCCACCCCCGTGGTGTGCACGGAGTTCTTGAACTCCATGGTGTGGTTCACCTCGTTCACCAAAAGGCCCCGCTCGGACTCAAAGAGGTCGATGGCCACCACCCCACCCCCCACCGCCTGGGCCGCCCGCACGGAAAGCTCCGCGATCTCCGGGGTTACGGGGCAGTTTTCCGCCTGCCCTCCCCGGGCGGTGTTGGTGATCCAGTGCTGGCTCCTCCGGTAGATGGCGGCGATGGCCCTATCCCCCACCACGAAGACCCGTATGTCCCGCCCCGGCTTCCTCACGTACTCCTGCAGGTAAAGGAGCTGGTGCTGAAACCCCCCCAGAACCTCCTTGTGCTCCAGGATGGCCTCGGCGGCCTCCCGGTCGGTGATCTTGGCGAGAAGCCTTCCCCAGCTTCCAATCACCGGCTTCAGCACCACGGGATAGCCCCATTCCTCCATGAGCTTCAGGGCTTCCTCCGCGTCGGTGAGGAGGGCCGTTCTGGGCTGAGGCAGGCCATGGCGTTCCAGAGCCACGCTGGTGGCCCACTTGTCCCCGCAGGTTTCCATGACCTCGGGCCGGTTCACCACGGGGATGCCCAAGGCGGTGAGGTAACGGGCCACGGCCAGGCCCCGGGTCTGGCTTACGCAGCGTTCCAGGGCCACCGTGACCCCTTCCAACTCCTTAGGCCTCTCCCCCAGGACCATGCGCAAGGCGGGAACGTAGACCTTCCTGTAGGGAATGCCCAGGGCCTCAGCCCTCTCAAAGAGCATCTTCTCGTCGGGGCGGATGCGGTCGTACAGGATGGCCAGCATGGCGATGGCTCTTCCCCTTCCAGGAATCCCCGGACCGGGCTGAAGCCCGGCCCAGGGCCTCGAGGCTCCCTACCCTAAGGGGATGGCCTCACTCTCCCCAGTCCTCCGCCTCCTCCGGGGCGGGCTCCAGGCGAAGGGGGTCCAGCCCCACCACCTCCAGCTCCGCGCCGCAGTCCTCGCACACCACAAGTTCCCCCAACTCGGGGTTTGCCAGGGTCAGCTCCGCACCGCATTCAGGGCAAGTGGCTACCATTCCTCGTCCTCCTCGTCCACTTCACTCCAGTCAGGGACAAACCGAAAGCCGCACTCCGGGCACTCCACCTCTTGGCCTCGATCCTCCTCGGATACCTCGAAGGTATAGCCGCAACGGGGGCAGTCCACGAAGAAGGCCTCGAGGCCCTCCTCCGTCACCTCCACCTCAAGAGGATCCAGGGAGACCACCTCCAGAAAGGCCCCGCAAGCCTCGCACTCCAGCACGTCCCCTACTTCCAGGGTCTCCACGTCCTCGGCCAGCACCACGCTGGCCTCGCCGCACACCGGGCAGGTGATCTCCAGATCCTCCATAGGCCTAGTTTACTCCCCCGGGAAGCGGCCATACTTCTTGTAGTAGTCCAGCAGGGAACCCTCCCTCAAAGCCTCCAACAGGAAGGGCGGCGGGGGACGAAGGGCAAAGCGCTCTCCTCCCCGCACCAGAACCCCCGTTTCCAGATCCAGCTCCACCCTATCCCCGTCCTCTAGCGCATCCACCACCTCCTCCGATTCGAAGGGAATGATCCCCAGGTTCACCAGGTTGCGGAAGAAGATGCGGGCGTAGCTCTTGGCAATGACCGCCTGGATGCCCAGCTTGCGCAGGGCCTCTGGGGCGTACTCCCGGCTACTGCCAAGCCCGGCATTCCTTCCGAAAACCAGGATGTCCCCGGGTTTCACCTCCTTGGCAAACTCGGGCCGCAGGTGGGCGAAGGCGAAGGTGTGGAACCGGTCCTCCCCCACCATGAAAGGCGCGTACTTGCCGGGAAGGATGTCGTCGGTGTTGATGTGGTCGCCAAACTTCCAAACCCTAGGCATGGGCTTCCTCCTGGGACAAAGGGGCTAGGTCCTCGGGAGTGGCGATATACCCGGCCACGGCGCTGGCCGCCGCCACGCGGGGGCTTGCCAGGTAGATCTCGGCATCGGGAGCCCCCATGCGCCCCCGGAAGTTGCGGTTGCTGGTGGACACGCACACCTCTCCCGGGGCCAAAACCCCCATGTGCCGCCCCATGCAAGGACCGCACCCAGGGGTGCCGATGGTGGCCCCAGCCTCCAGCAGGGTGAGAAGGGTGCCATCCCGGGTGGCTTCCTCCAAAACCTGGGAGCTTGCGGGAATCACCAAAAGGCGCACCCCGGGGGCCACCTTCCTCCCCTTTAGCACCTCGGCGGCGGCCCTCAGGTCCTCGATGCGCCCATTGGTGCAGGTGCCGATGAACACCTGGTCCACCCGCTTGCCTCGGACGGCGGCCACCTCCTGCACGTTGTCCACGTGGAAGGGTACGGAAACCCTAGGGGAGAGGGTGGAAAGGTCGATCTCCACCTCCCGGGCATACTGGGCGTCGGGGTCGGGGTAGAGCCACTCGGGCACCCGGTAAAGATCCAGGATCTCCCCCGAGGGCACCACCAGCCCCGCCTTGGCCCCAGCCTCCACGGTGAGGTTGGCCAGGGTCATGCGCTCGCCCCGGCTCAAGGACTCCGCCCCGTCCAGGAGGTGGATCTCCACCGCCATATAGGTGGCGCCCTCGGCGGTGAGGAGGCGCACCATCTCAAGGGCCGCGTCCTTGGCGGTGACCCCCTTGGGAAGCTTCCCCCGGAAGGTCACCTTGACGCTTTCCGGCACCCTGAACCAGGTGCGGCCGCTGGCGGCGGCCAAGGCGATATCCGTGGCCCCCATGCCCGTGCCGAAGGCCCCCACCGCCCCGTAGGTGGTGGAGTGGGAATCCGACCCCACCACGATCCAGCCCGGCTGGGCCAGGCCCTCCTCGATGAGCACCTGGTGGCACACGCCTCTTCCCACGTCAAAGACCCGGATGCCGTGCTTCCTTCCCCATTCCCGGATCTCCTTCTGGGCCTTGGCCACCTCGAGGTTGGCCGCTGGGGCCACGTGGTCGATGACGATGGAAACCCTTTCCGGGTACCGGGGGGTAGCCCCCAGATACTCCAGGCGCTTGAAGAAGCTCCCGGCGATGGAGTCCACCACCATCACCTGGTCCACCTCCACCACCACCAGCTCCCCGGCCCGCACCTCCCTTCCCGCCTTCCTGGAAAGTATCTTTTCCGCCAAGGTCATGCCCATGCCCGCCTCCTATACTGAGGATATGAAGCGCTACTGGATCCGGGTCTATCCCGACCCTGAAGAACCTGGGGTCTGGCTGGCCGAGGTCCCCGCGGTATACGGGGTGCGCTCAGACGGGGATAGCCGTGAAGAGGCCATCCGCAACGTGCAAGAAGCCCTCGAGGCCATGCTGGAAGCCTTGAAGGCCAAAGGCCTTCCCATCCCCGAGGCCGAGGAGGAATGGGTAGAGGTGCAAGTGGATGCCGCCTAGACCCGAGGAGGTCCTGCGCAAGTTGAAGCGCCTGGGCTTCGAGGAGGTGGGTGGCAAAGGAAGTCACAGGGTCCTTATCCACCCCGACGGCCGGCGCACGGTAGTCCCCTTTCACCGCAAGGAACTTAAAAGGGGCACCTTCCTGGGCATCCTTAAGGACGTAGGCCTCACCGAGGAGGAATTCCGGAACCTTTAGCCTCATGCCGTGATCCACTCCCTCAGGATGCGGTCCAGCTCCTCGAGGGTCAGCTGACCCTTATCCGCCAGGGCCTTGATGTGCTGGGTGATGCGGGCAAGCTCCTCCTCCCCGTAATGCAGGCCAAGCTCCTCCGCCCGCGCCTTGATGGCGTGCCGGCCCGTGAGCCTGGAGACGATGATGAGCTTGCGCTTCACCCCAAAGACCTCCGGCGGATAGGGCTCGTAGGACTCGGGGTTGATGTAGATGGCCTTAAGGTGCATCCCAGCCTTATGGCTGAAGGCGGTCTCCCCGGTGATGTAGTTGTTGAAGGGGATCTCCACCCCCACCATCCGGGCCACCATGCGGTCCAGCTCGGGGAGCATCTCCAGCTTGTACTTCCGGCGCACGTACTCGGGTTGCAAGGTGTACATGCGGGCCAGGAAACCCCCTAGAGGGGTGATCCCGTTCCTCTCCCCGATCCCCAGGATACTGGTGTCCACATGGGTGGCCCCAGCCTCTATAGCCTCAAAGGCATTGGCGATGGCGCAGCCCGTGTCATTGTGCCCGTGGAACTCAATGTCCACGCGCGGGCCCACCACCCGCCTGACCTCCCGCACCAGGGCGAAGACCTGCCTGGGGGTGGCGATGCCCACGGTATCCGCCAGACCCACCCGGTCCACATAAGGGGCAACGGCCTGATAGATCTGCAAAAGGTCGTGCTCATCGGAGCGGAAGGTATCCTCGGCGGAGAAGCGTACCTCCACGTGGGGGGCCTTCTCCCGGATAAAGCTGATCACCTCTCGGGCCTCCTCGATGATCCGGGGAATATCCCGTCCGTGGGCAGCCCTGAGGTACTTGCTGGTACCGAAAAGGAGGTCTATGCCCTGCACCCCGGTCTCCAGGGCCACCTTGGCCGCCTCCAGCCGGGTCTGGATGTGGGTCACCACCTTGGCCTTGAGGCCCAAGGAAGCCAGGACCTCCGCATCCTTGCGGGACTGGGGAGAGGCCATGGGGGTAGTGACCTCGATGTACTCCACGCCGAACTCGTCCAGGGCCTTGGCGATCTCGATCTTGTCCTGGGTGGAAAAGTTGGCCCTTTCAAACTGCTCGCCCTCCCTTAAGGTGGAATCTATAATCTTCCATTCCCGCATGCGCTCCTCCCAAAAAAGAAAACCGGCCCGAACTCGGGCCGGGGGATAAGGAACCCTCTGGGGCTACCCTACCCCCCGGCGGCCGAGTTTTTTCTCCAGGGCCAGCATCTTGCCTGTAAGGGTATACGAAACCCTCCCTTTTGTCAACGCCCAAACCGCCTCTCGCGGGCCTGGTAGCTCCTTAGAGCCCTCAAGAAGTCGATCTTTCGGAACTCCGGCCAGAGCACGTCGGCGAAGTAGAACTCGGAGTAGGCCGACTGCCAAAGGAGGAAGCCGGAAAGCCGGATCTCCCCCGAGGTGCGGATGATGAAGTCGGGATCGGGAAGGCCCGCGGTGTAGAGGTGGCGGGCGATGTCCTCAGGGGTAAGCCTTTCCGCAAGTTCCTTGGGGGAAAGGCCTCTTTCCCAAGCCTCCAGAAGGAGCCTTTTCACCGCATCCACGATCTCCTCCCGCCCCCCGTAGCCCAAGGCGATGTTCAGCACCATGCCCTGGTGGTGCCGGGTGCGCTCCTCAAGGCGCTCCATCGCCCGAAGCACCTCCTCGGAAAAGCCCTCCCTCCGCCCGATGACCCGCACCTGAACCTGATGCTCCAGGACGCGGTGGTCCTCCGCCATCCGCTCGGCCTCCCGCACGAAGAGGCGCATGAGCTCCTCCACCTCCTCCGGAGGGCGCTTGAAGTTGTCCGTGGAGAAGACCCAGACCGTCACCGTCCGGATGCCCATCTCCAGGCACCATTCCAGAACCTCGTAGGCCTTCTGGACCCCGAACTCGTGCCCCTTCACGGGGGATAGGCCCAAGGCCCTGGCGTAACGGCGGTTCCCATCCAGGATGAGGCCCAGGTGCCTGGGCATGGGCCCCCTCCTCACCTCCTTGAGGAGGCGCCGCTCGTAAAGCCAGTAGAGGGGTCGGGAGAGGGAAAGGAGGCGGCGGACCATACCCTTTCCACCCTAAGCCGGGAGGATGAGAAAGGAAAGGCCCAAAGCCAACTACCGGTAAAGCTCCCGGGCGATGATATAGCGCTGGATCTCCGAGGTGCCCTCGTAGATCTCCGTCACCTTGGCGTCGCGGTAGTAGCGCTCCACCCGGTAATCCCGGTGGTAGCCGTAGCCCCCCAAGACCTGCACCGCCTCCCGGGTCACCTCCACCGCCACGCTACTGGCGAAGAGCTTGGCGGTGCTGGCCTCGAGGGTGAACCGCTCCCCGGAATCCTTTTTCCTGGCAGCCTCCAACACCAAGGCCCGGGCGGCAGCGATTTTCACGTGCATGTCGGCGATCTTGAAGGCGATGGCCTGGTGTTCCCGGAGCTTCCTGCCGAACTGCTCCCTCTCATCGGCATAGGCCTTGGCGATCTCAAAGGCCCCTCGGGCGATGCCCACCGCCTGGGCCGCCACCCCGACCCTGCCCGAATCCAGGCCCGCCAGAGCGTAGGCCAAGCCCCTTCCCTCCTCGCCCAGAAGGTTTTCCTCGGGCACGAAGACCTCCTCGAGGCGAACCTCGGCGGTGTGGGCAGCGTGGAGGCCCATCTTCGCCTCCGGAGGACCAAAGGAGAGACCGGGGGTGCCCTTCTCCACCAGGAAGGCGCTGATGCCCTTCTCACTCCTGGCCATGACCACGTAGAGGTGGGCCTGGCCTGCGGAGGTGATCCAGCTTTTCAGACCGTTCAGCACGAAACCCCCGGGCACCCTCCTGGCCTCCGTGCGGATGCTGGCGGCATCGGAACCCGCCTGGGGCTCGGTGAGGCAGAAGGCCCCGATCCACTCCCCCCGGGCCAGGGGCACCAGGTACTTTCTTTTTTGCGCCTCGGTGCCGAAGCGAAGCAGCATGTACTGGGGAAGGCCGCTGGTCACCGAAAGCACCACGGCCACGCTGGGATCGGCGGCGGCGATCTCCTCGAGGGCCAAGGCCCAGGTCACGGAGTCCAGGCCCGCTCCCCCCCACTCCTCCGGAGTGGTCATGCCCAAAAAGCCCAGCTCCGCCAAAGCCTTCAGCTGGGGCCAGGGATATTCCCCCTTCCGGTCGTACTCTGGGGCCAGAGGGTAAAGAACCTCCTTGGCCACCTGGCGCACGGTGTCCAGCACCAACTTTTGTTCGGGGGTAGTCACCATCTTCCTTATCGTAACACTGCAGGTATGCAGGAAAACGTCATATACAATCCGCAACCGTTCCTCTACCCCTCCCATCGAGGAATGAACCCGGACAGACACATGTGAGACGCTGAATGGGATAAAAAGATGGGGAACCGACCCGAGAGAGGAGGTTCCCCATATGCAGCTTACCACGGTTGGCCGAGCGATATGGAAAGGAGCTAGCCAAGGGGCAAGACTGGCCGAGGCCGGGGCAGGCGACCCGGATGTCCAGGAACGCCTGCGCAAGGTGAAGTTGGTGAAAGCCCTGCGGGAGGGCAAGAGGAGGTGGGAGGAGATTCAGGAGCTTTTGGGCATCAGCCGGGCCACCTACTACCGCTGGGAAAGGGCCTTGAGGGAGAAGGGG